>JBHLND010000160.1:0-6613 GCA_048937485.1 Promethearchaeota archaeon | reverse complement strand
TGGAGGAAAGATGACCACATTGAAGTTCTCACCCGCTGCAATCAGATCAACTTACATGACAGAGAGATTAGAAGCCTCGATTTGTCGGAGATGTGCAGCAGTCTTGATTTGGAAACTTTAGGCCTAGCCAATAATAGACTCACGTCCATTGACCTTGCGCCAATTGAGAATTGTCCTGGACTGAAGAAACTCTTCCTTGATAGGAATCAAATCCAGGAGATTGATCTTGAACCCTTAAAAGCCTGCAGAAGTCTGAAGGTTTTGGGCCTTTCTAACAACCATCTAATGGAATTGGACCTATCACCCCTGACCAAAATGAGTTGCTTAGAATACATCTACCTAAATGACAATCAGATTCAAGAGATTGATCTGTTCCCGCTTCATCGGTGTTACAAGCTAAAAGGAATTAATCTACAAGGCAACCTACTCAAAGACATCAACGTGGCCCCGCTGCTTTTCTGTCAAAGCCTTACATCAGTTAATTTGGCTGAGAATCCTAACCTCAGGGTTAGAGCCTATGGTGATAATGATGGAATACCCAGCATTCTCATGGACGCACTCATTCAATGGGCGAAACAACGAGGCAAACCACCATGGATACTCAATGCTAATGCTGATCTCACTGTCACAAGCAGGCAATTTGGAAAACTAATCAGGCGTCTTGGTTGGAGCGAGTATAGAAATCACTTGATTAATGCTCTCAGATTAGTAGCGAAGGATAGGTGGTATGATGCGCAACTTGGCTTTCTAGATTCCAATGGAATGCAGGAGCTAGCTTGCTATGAGGGCGATTTAATTGATATCCTCATGAAGATTCCCGAAAACTGCACTTATTCGGAGGGACGGGACATCTTGTACGGCGAGATTGTCACACTTCTCAAGAACCAAATTGAGCGTGGTGGTTCAACACTGCTTCTCGACATCGATACTCTCTCTACAACGCAAGGGAGCGTTTTGATTCCATACATACTGGAGAGCAGGAAGAAAGAGATGGAAAAGGTCACTATCTACATTCTAGAATCGCTGTTGGATTTGGAAGAAGTGTGGAATACATACTATGGCAGTGAGATTCTGAAAGCATTGAATTTTGGTCCAAGTTCATCTGTGGATAAGCTAGAGGAGATAAAGACTAGTCTTGAGAAAGCAGGTTTCAATATTGAAGTGTCTGAGGAAAAGAAACACAAAACACCAAGCGAAGATTCATGGAAATCCAAGATGCTTCTGGAGTACAAATTGAATGACTCAGGATTCCTTAAGGGATGGCATGGTGCTTGGAAACGCACTGAAGAAAACTAGAATGCCTGCGTTATGGTCTCAGCGAAAGACCTTAATGCGGTCCTAGAACTTGTGAGCAGGCTTGTCACATTCGTTAGCTGCCACTCTAACCCATAGACAATACGAATACGGAGACAAAAATCGATGCGTGTATACCTAGATGCAAACTTCTTCATCAGTGGATTCGGCAATAGACCAAAGGATGTGTTCCTTGTTAAGGAAGCAGCAGACAAGGCAGGAATGGAACTCTGGGTCACAAGGCAGATTTTCCAAGAACTGCGCTGGTACCTTAGACGTGAGGTGGAGCAAGTAATCCAGATAGATGAAACCCTAACCAAGGACATCAAGGCTCTAATGGAGAGCATAAACAAACCTGAAACTGCTTTGCCTCAGCATAATGATATGTCCTTGGTTTTGGCAGCCATGAGATTAAAGAAGTCAAAGATTGTAACAAGCGATCTCAAGCTACTGAACACACTACAGGACATCAAGGTGGATGTTGATGGGATAGTTGGTTCAGCTTTTGTTCTGGAGCTTATGGAGTCAATTGACGATGAGAAACTCAAAACCAAGCTGGCAAAGATCCGCGAAACAATCTATGGCGAAGAGGTGCGGTACAGCATTTCAAGGCAGGAGGCCTATGATCCAGTTACAAGAATTCGACTAATAGAAGAACACGCATTGAGAGTGATAAGAGCCGTAAAGGCGCCGGCTGAGCAACTTGATAGGAAGCTCTCAAAGGGACAGCCGCTCTTCATTCTCGACTTCCTTGAAGACATTAAAGCAGGCATTCCTACTATGTTTGAGGATTTCAGGCAGGGAAAATATAGTATATTGGCAAACGAAATTGAAGCAGTTCAAAATGAAATTGAACGGCTGCTTATTGTTTCTACATTGACAAATGATGAAGAAACTCATTCAAAGCTGGTTGAACACGCCTCAGACCTAACCCTGTTTCTATACTACCTTGAGATGATCTGTCATTTATACCGTGGAACAAAGGAGGGTATTGAAGATGCTCTGAATATTTCGGAGGAAGCCTTCAGACTACTTATGTTCGCTGCAGTGTCAAACGAGGAGCTGAAGGCAGGTGTGTTCTTTGTCAGAATTGTACTTGCACTAATCAAGGAAGATTATGAGGAGATTGATTATTACTACTCACTCTACGACAGCATGATTAGAAGAATAGAACTAGAGGACATGATTGAAACCTCTGAGGGGCTCTACGTCATCATGCAGGTACTCAGAGAATTCATGGGAGGCTTCTCACTCACAAAGAGCAAGCTCCAGTATGCGGACGCTACACTTGCCCTCCTAAATGACATCTCCAAGTATGCAGTGCAGTTTGATGACCATGATAATGCTTGGCAGCTGGCAGTGACTGCCTACAAGATAGGAGTTGCCTATAACAAAGAAGAGGGGGCCCTTGGCTCCTTCCTCATGCTCTATAAGATTTCATCCTCCTCTCTTGATAGATTCAAGCCAGCTCTGGAGAAGATTGCTGAACATGCACTGAAGATGTTCGTGAAGAAGGGTTGGGACACAGGTCAGGTCACACCCATCCTTAATGAGATTCAAGGCAATCTACCTCCAATTGAAGACTTGTCAACAGACGAACCTGTGGACGTTTCCAAGCTACCAGATGAACTCACTGGTTGGATGGATGCACTTGCTGTTGCAGAAATCAATGGCAAACGAGTACTCTTGGTCAGAAATGAGAAGCTTCAGGCAAGAGTTGGAATTGAGATGCAAAGTCATCCAGAGCTTGATACCCTAAAAACTGGTCACAGAGTAGCTCTCACTCGAGGCGACTTCGCCGTTGCTAATGCAAGCCCCAATATTGTGAAAGAGTTGTCGGTGGTCCTGTTGATTACACCCTCAGCAAATGCCGAGATATCCTACGAGGGCGAATATGGGTTCAGCTGGCTTAAATTGAAAGAAGCAGAAGTGGACTTGTAGAGGGAATGCAGTTGGATCCAATCCTGCTGTTTGGACTAATAGTTGGAGTGACCCTAGCAGCAGCCTTCAATTATTTGCTTAACAGGGCCCCCGGTTCGGTTCCAGAGGACTACACAATTGGACCACCCAACATGGAAATTAGGTGTGATTGTTGCTTGAATCCTCTTATTGTTGGAGGGATTTTCGTTATAGCTCTCGCAATAATGTCTTCATCCTTTGAGTCTCGCACTGAACTCTATGTAGTTGGACTGATATCATTCATCATCGTAACCATAGCCGGTATCCTTGGGAGAAGAAGAAGATATGAAGACTGGAAAGAACTGGGAGATATTCTGGAGAGAGTTGTACCGGCAAAGGACTCCTTTTACAGGCGAACTCCGTTTGATTTCGATTCACCAGATGATGAGGAAGAGGACGACCAATTCTAGTCTAATCAATTCTGGTTCGCGGAAGAACTGGGTTTAACTGACGCATTCCTGCTTTGTCGAATATCATTATGAGATATCCAAGTAGGAAAGCCCTCGTAGTTCCTCTTCGGCACTCCAAATCCTCTATACAGATGTCTATTGAATCTTATACGAGTCACATGCATCACCCAGGTTTGTGTCCACAATTATGTGCCAAGGGTGGGTATTTAGACTCCACATCAGCCATGAGATTCATGCCGCATCTTAATGATGTGACCCATACCTATTTTTCCTTGGATGAGCAATAAGTACTGTGAGTCTTCCTCGCCAATCTGCATCTGTCAAAACAAGATTGATGCTGAAAGCTCTCATTTTGGGCAACGACCCAGCTTTGCAAGCGGGTTTCCTATCGGAAGCCTGCAATGCTGGAGCTTCATTTCATATGTACTCTCTTTACGATACTGTATTGGGTGTTGCAAGGGTATTGTGCGGGAATGAGAGAGAGGTAGTTATGCAGCTCTGGTCTCTGCCTGCTACTGAGAGACTGACTGGCCTGACTCAGCAGTTTCGAAGAGGTCACCGAGCAGCCATACTTGTAATTCGACCTGGAGAAACTGAAACGCTAGAAAGAATGATGGGGGACCTTACAAATGAATCAAGAAAGAACCTCCTTGTGGTGATATTCGGCACAGGACCAGACTCAGTTGAGGAGTCAATCAGGATAGCAGAGTTAGTTGGAGCTACAAGAGAAGTAGCAATTATGGAAACGGTCGCTGAGGTCACGACAACCTTGGCACAGAGTATTACCAAACCAGGCGAGGAAACAACCGAACTGCCATGCGTGATCCTTCTGGATGAGAACTCGTGTACCCCCATTGAGCCAGTTCCGATGGCGATGCCTATTATAAACAGCCCCGAGGAAATTGCATTCATCAGGGAGCAAGCTGAATTGTTGGGAGTAGGCTGCACATCATCTGGATGCTCAATTCAGATGGATGAGGGAGAGATAGAGGTGAGTTTTGAAACTGGCAAGGTTAGATTCACTTCAATTGCTTGTGACTTATGTGCAAAAGAGTGTCACAAGACCACAAACATCTGCATTGTGAAAACCGCAAACGGATGGGCGTCAGAGGAAATGGGACAGGGTGCGCTACTCACATTGGCAAAGATATACAGCCTAATGGAAAGAGAATTACCCCAACATGTGGAGAATCAACTCCAAAAGGCTGCCTACTGCTCCAAGCTAGAGGTGCCCCTTGGACTACTTCAAGATGAGCAGATTATTGCGAAGCTTCGATCAATGGGATACATGAAGCTGGATACGAAGCTATCGATTCTGGCAGATGCTGAACGCAAGGCAGAGACAGGGTATATTTCTAGAGCTGTGTTTAATACACTAAAAGGCCGATTAACAAGAGTCGAATCTTGAAGGTATAGCTAAGGCGGTGAAAGCAGTTACACCAATGAGAACAATATCTGTAATCGGAGGCTCTGATTCTGACCAAAATGCCCAGCAGCTTGCCGAGCAAGTTGGTAAGGAAATTGCGAAAAACAATCTTGTTCTCGTATGCGGTGGAATGGGTGGTGTTATGGAAGCGGCCTGCAGGGGGGCAAAGAGTGCGGGAGGAACCACCGTTGGCATTCTTCCAACAGACAATAAGAAAGATGGAAATCCACACCTTGATATCGTGATTCCAACTGGACTGGGTTATTCCAGGAATTTCCTTGTTGCCAGAACAGGTGATGCAGTTATCGCCATCGCAGGGTCTGCTGGTACGCTTAGTGAGATGGCAATAGCCTGGTTTTCAGATAAGCCAGTGATAGCACTTGTGTCATCAGGCGGTTGGGCTGAGAAGCTAGCTGGTACAAGAATAGATGAGAGAAGAACAGATTCGGTCATCGCAGCTAGGAATGCAAAGGAAGCAGTAGAATTAGCAATGAAAGCCCTAGGATGGAAGTAAGTTGCACCTCGCAAGGGAGATTGTACAGGGAAAAACAACTCTTACTCCTTCAGAGATTGACCACCTGTGTGCCAAGTTGTGGGATCTATATTCCGATGAACCAAACATAGTAGAAACCCCAGACCAAGATGCATACTACATTGGAGATCTCCATGGCGACCTGAGAAGTGCTGAGCTCGTTCGAGACCGAATCCTGCAGAAGCGCGCCTCCAGTTTTATTTTTCTCGGGGACTATGTGGATAGAGGACCCGCGCAAATTGAGACAATCAATCTCGTTATGGCGCTAGCAATAGAGAATAGCAGCAGAGTTCTAATGATTCGGGGAAATCACGAATCAAGGGAGGTGTCAAGTAGATACGGCTTCAGGGATGCAGTTCTTGATCAGTACTCCAAGGAAACTTACGATACATACTGCAACGCGTTCAAAGTGCTTCCTCTGGCAGGGTTTACCCGGAGTGGCGTGTTCGCGTGCCATGGAGGAATTCCAGAAGGAGTGAACTCGTTGGAAGAGATTCAGAAACTGAATCGAATGTATGAGGACTTCACAAGTCCAACACTATGGCAACTCGTTTGGAATGACCCGGCTGATGATCCAAGCAGGTTTAGGCCAAGCTTGAGAGGAGGGAATTCAAGATATTTCGGAGCGATTGCCTTTAGGGAGTTCACGAAGGCAACAGGCATAGCGAGATTCATTCGAGCCCATGAGGTCTTTCAGAGCGGGTACAAGACATTCTTTGGGGGGAAGCTTGTTAGTGTATTTAGCACCTCTTACAACAGAGGGATTCAGCCAAGAATACTGAGATTGGATTCGGACACCAAAATAACGCCAATTGACCTCTAACAGGAAAAAAACAGCAAGTACATTCTTTACCATGCCTGAAGGTTCTTAAGCAAAATGACACGGTGGGCAATAACATTCAATAGATGCCCATTTTACGCTCCGAGTTGATTGAGATGCCCAAGGTAGCCGTGGTTAAGACCTCACCGAAGACAGTCTTTGATGACGTAGCA
>JBHLND010000159.1:0-6639 GCA_048937485.1 Promethearchaeota archaeon | reverse complement strand
GGGCACAAAAAATCGGAGCAAAGGGATTCAAGGCTTTCTTCTACACGGCACACATGAAGGGGTTGCACATCAACTCTGGTGCGTTATCTCTTGGGCATGCCGACAGCATTATTCACCTTCGTGGACAAGTCGACAAGATGAGAATGTGGATGGAGACCTCAAGAGTAATTCCAACAATCCGCCAGAAAAATGAGGTTGAAGAAGATGAGGCGGATCCACCGCCCTTGTTCTCGCCAATTGAACGTCCATACCCAAAAGCAGTCTAAGCTTTGACACACAACATGGTATATCTATGGGTTCAACCAGCGCTGGTGGGCAGTTATAATTACCCTTCATGATGCCGGTTTAACCTAATGGAGAAATCAACGTGACTACTGAAACTCTTAGATTGCAGTACTCAGACAAGCTGAGGCTCATTGGGCGTGATGCGCGTCTAACCATTCTCTGTTG
The DNA here is from genome assembly GCA_048937485.1 of Promethearchaeota archaeon. Classification (GTDB taxonomy): domain Archaea; phylum Asgardarchaeota; class Thorarchaeia; order Thorarchaeales; family Thorarchaeaceae; genus SMTZ1-83. Next base: position 6,189 of record JBHLND010000159.1, on the reverse strand, counting down.
GATGGGTTGGGCCTTTGCCTATGGCATCAATGATGTCGTCTTCAACCTCTACCTTCTTGATGCCGGTTTTGGAGAGGATTTCATTGGTTTCTTCATTTCTGTTTCGATTTTTGTTGGAGGTGCCCTTGCTCTCTTTGCAGGGATGGTTGCTGATCGTTTCTCTAGGAAGAGGATACTTCTCCTTGGCAACATTGCCGTTCTTATTTCATTCATGATCATCTATACTACACTGACACCGGCCATACTTCTCTTTGCGCAGGCCATCAATGGATTTGGCTTTGCATTCAATGGAGTATCCTGGCAGCCATACACCACTAGTGTAACCACGAAGGAGGAACGAGTTCATGTGTTCAGTATGCGATTCGCATTCTATCTATGTGCAAATCTCATTGGATCCCTAGTTGGGGGCTTCCTTCCCCCGATCTTTCTGAGCCTTGGATTAGCTATGAACCTGCTTTCAGCTTATCAAATAACACTCTGGATCGCTCTAATTCCGATGATATTCGGAGTCTTGACCATTGTTCCTATGGCAGTTGACAAACCAGAGAACAAGAACCGCATTGGCATAGGCAATGGTCGCAATACAGGATTCATAGGCAAATACGCACTTATGTGGACCGTTTCTGGCTTCGGTGCTGGCCTATTTGTTCATACCTACAATCTCTTCTTCAAACTTACATTTGCGGTAGATTCGGCAACAATTGGGGTCATGTTTGCCGCGAGCACGATTTTAATGGCCGTGGGTAACTTCATCTCGCCTATCATAGTGGATCGTTATGGGAAGTTCTGGACGATTGTTTGGTGCCATTTACTCTCAATACCATTCCTTCTCTTGTTGGCTTGGTCGCCAATATTGTATATTGCTTTCATAGGTTTCGTGTCCCGGAATCTGTTCATGAATGTTGCATGGCCAGTTATGGAAGTATTCTATATGGAAGGCTTGGATAAAGATGAGCAGTCCACAGCCATGGGAGTAATAACTACAGGGGACTCACTAGTTCGCGGAGTTGCACTCAATGTGACGGGCTGGTTGTTGGCTGCTGGCTTCTTACGCGTTCCTTTTGCACTTGCAAGTATATTCTACTTCCTGAGCGCTCTTCTGTTCTACTACTTCTTCAGAGATGAGAACTCAGAAAGACCCGCTCGTGAGTGATTAACATCCACGCCGTTTGCAGATGTTTCCTCCTATGCGATTGAACTACTCGGGAGGTCAACTGCATATCTGCTATTTCTTGAGCTTCATAGCTACTACAGCTTCAACTATGACTCCTAGTTCTTCGCGGCAACTCTATAGAGTTGAGGAATGAAGAACACTGGAATCGACCCCGCATTGATAATGGTATCATGGAAAAGCTTGAGATTAAACTTGGAGCCAAATTCCTCTTCCAACTCTTTCCGCACATCCATTATCAGGTGTCTGCCAAGAAGATATGATAGAGGATATCCGGGGCTCAATGTGTATCGCGAGACCTCTATCTTCGCACGCATCTCATCCATTCCGGCTTCGTCTATTAGCATTTGAACAGCCTCATCAAATGTCATCTCTCCGCGAGAGAGCTTGATATCGATAATAATCCGAGCGGCCCTCCAAATAAGGCCAAGAATCTGTGCGAATCGAGCTTCAGGAGTATCATTGAAGCCCATGTCAATTGTTGCCTGTTCACAATAGAAGGCCCAGCCTTCTATCAGTGTCAGTTCTGAATGCAAAAGACGAGATGGAGTGGTATTTGCACTTCCAAGGCTCTGTAAGAAATGTCCCGGATATGCTTCGTGGATACATGTTCGTGGAATGTTAGCCAAATAGTGCCTCCTTAGGGTTTCATCATCACCAGAATTGGTCACTATATATTCACCAAACTTGATTTCATCGAATAGACCTGGGATTACAAGGGCCGCAGTAGGGATTAGTGGCTTGAGAAAGTCTGGAGTTTCTACTACCTGTAATTTCCCATCCAGAACTGTTGCAAAGTCATTGTCAGTTACCCATTGATGAGCTTTAGCAACCCACTCTCTGTATACTTCAAGAACCTCATCAAAGGAACCCGGATGTTCGTCCTGTATCTTCTCACGAACTTCATCAGTGGAAGATCCTGGAGATATCCTTTCAGCAAGGTCCGCAAGCTCTTGCTTGAAATCCTTAAGATATTGCTCTCCCAGCTTGAGAATCTCATTTGATGCGAGAGGTATCTTTCGCTTCTGAAGCAATTGTTCGAATGTTTCAGGACCTAGTGCCCAATCCTCGCTGGCAGTCGGCAGCAAACCTTCAAGCCAAGCCTTTGCTTCTTCCAGGATTCCTGTGGCTGCTGCTCCAGCAGTCCTTAGCCGTTCGTGCAGTTCTTCGCTAATCTGAGGTTCGGATACAGCTATTATGAGCTGAATGAAACCTGGAATTCCTTGGATTGATTGAATTGCCAACTGTGTCCAGAGCTTGACTGGATTGGCAATTAGTGATTTGAACTGCTCGAATGCCCTTGGCACCTGCTCAAGCCTTGATGCAATACACCGCATTCGTTCCTCCATAGGCGCAAAATCTCGCATGAACAAGGGGAAAAGGGCGCCTCCGACAAAGCCACCAAAGTCAGGATTCTTCTTATGTTGAGCTACCTCTTCGACCTGAAAAAGGAAGAAGTCAATGCTTGCTTTGAACACCTCACGATCAATCATACCGAGTTCTGTATGTTTCGATTCGTCAATTCCGTTAAGCTCTTCACGAGTTTTCTTTAGGAGCTTTATCGATTCTTCAATGAATTCGGGACTTGTATCGTCAAGCTTGTCATCATACTCATGCTTACCTAGCTGAGTTGCCAGTGTGGGATTTCTGCTGAGGACTTCATCAATCATTTTCTTTGCCAGACTATTGAGCATCTCATCACTGTTCATCATTACCGCCAAACTGAGCGTGGAATCCACTAGTATTTCACTTTGATGAATGACGCTGACATTGGATGAGGAATCTGCCTTTACTTCAGAGGTACATACGCACTGCTTTTTGTGGCACCTATACCCGGGTCACTGTGATTAACTGGCTTCATAGGATTCGAAAATAGTAGGCGAGGCTTTTTATCGATGTGGGAGAATGGTCTCTTGAGGGCAGAATGCCAGACAAGCACGATTTCACAACAGTGGATAAAGACCGGATAGTTATTTGTGATTGGTGCGGGACAGCTCAAAGCGATGAGTGGGTAAAGCGAGTAGATGAAGTTGGTATTCATTTATACTGCTCCAAAGGATGTCAGCTAGCAGATAATGTGCAAAACAAAGCCATTGATTCCGGATTCCTGCTTGGAGTTAGCATCGCAATTATAATTCTCTCCATCCTGCTGCTGACCAATATTCCTAATCCGGGAATTCAGATATCCGTCTTGTTCGTTTCCATTTCTCTAGAAATGATCTGCTTAGCTTGCTACCAAGACTCTTATGGCCTCTATCAAAAGGGTAGAACATACAGAGAAGAGGTTCCAAAGGGTTCTCGGTCTGATATGAGGGAACTTGACATGGTTGTGCTGGAGAAAGCATCGATCTCGGCAACATGCCCCAAGTGTGGCGCAGCTCTCAATCTTGCTGATGTAGAACCGGATAGGATTTACAAATGCAAATATTGCGGTTCAGAGGGTATAATAGAATGGCCATTTGATGATGAAGCGCCAAGTGATGAGCAGTCCACACTATTTTAGAGGTACATAGGCACTGCTCTTGGTAGCACCGATTCCCGGGTTGCCGTGCTTAACGACTTTCATAGGATTTGAAAATTCTCCGAGCACATGACCGATCATCTGTGGCAGGATCTTGACACGTACGAATTCCTTGCCGTTGTGAACACCAATAGTAAGGTCAACCATCTCTGGGAGAATGACCATATCGCGGCAATGAGTCTTGACAATGACGTCCTTGCCCTTCTTCTTGGCCTTGCGCGCGGCTCTAAGCTTCACTAACAGTTTCTTCTGACGTGGGGGAAGACCTCGCTTGAGAGTTCTTCTCCTGCGGGAAGGAAGTAGCTCGATTAACGAGTCCATGTTCATCTGGACTAGGTCTGAGAGCTTGTGACCGCGATACATTGGTTCGCCTTTGGTTGACATTCAATCACCTAAGATGGTATATGGAGTGGCAAATGACCACCCTAAACACCGCTTTGTCCTGGCAATTGTCATTTAAAGCTTGTGAAGCGGAAAAGGCTGTGCGGTTCTGGAATTGCTAGTCCCTCATGATTTCCTGATAGAGTGCCAGAGCTTCCTCTTCAGAATCAGTTCCCTTAACAATAGCATTTCCTCTTGCCATCAGAGTTATCTTGAGACCAGCAGGGGTTTCAACTGTGAGCCACCGATTTGATTCCTTGACTTTGTATGAACTGCTCACACGCTTGGCAATGGTCTTGGTGTCAATCAGTGTCATTCTTGCCGGTGCAATTCTAATGGTTCCTCCGCACAATATTGCAGCAGTAGGACCTTCCGATGATTCACTTGTGCTGTCTTTTGAGGGCGCCGAACATATTGGGCACTTTTCATTCCGTCCAATCTCAAAGAAGTCGAATGTTAGGGTGTTCAGGTCAACCATCATCAGTCGATCTCTCAGCCTAGCTTTTCGCCCAGTGGCAATAAGAAGCGCTTCTCTTACCTGAACCGCAGCCACAATCGAGAGCAACTCAGGAGTAACACCCACCAAGGCACACGTATAATCTGGGTCGTCCTCTGCATCTCCCGCCAAGCAGTAAAGGCATCCTGTTTCGCCTGGAATGAATGTTGACAAGTTACTATGGTATTCAATGGCTCCTGCAAATACATATGGAATCCCCAGCGCCTGACTGGCTCGGTTCACAACATTTCTAGTGCGAAATGAGTCTAGTCCATCAACTATCACATCAGAACCTCTGAGAATCTCTACTGCATTGCTATCATCCAAGTGAACGCTGATTGGTTCCAAGTCAACTTCTGGATTCATTCGCGCAAGATTGGTTGCTGCAGATTCCGCCTTTGGTTTTCCAATATCTTCAGTGTTATACACAGTCTGCCTTTGAATATTGGATAGCTCTACAATGTCTTGGTCAATGATACGGATTCTTCCAAAGCCAATTGCAGCTAGAAGCCGTAGAGCTGGACTTCCAAGCCCTCCAGCACCTACAACTGAAACTGTTGTACTCATCAATGCCTCCATATCTTCTTCATCGAAGTCGTGCAACGCCAGCATGCGCGAGTATCGCTCTCTTTGCTTCGGTGTGAGTTTCATGTCTTCACGCCTCTCGAAAGCAGGTTCTGACAAGATCTACTGTCTGGTCCAGTCGCCAGCCATATCCTCATTCTCCCAGGGAGTATGTATCACATTCCCCTCATCATCAAGATACCCCGCCTTCTTCATGGCATCAGGTACCCAGCCCAAACCCTCTTCAAGACCTGGGTCTCGAATCAGAGCAAGTCGAGCAAGATGAACTGCATCTTCCCATCGTTCTAGTTCGTAGCTAATCTCAGCCATGTGCACTATGGCTATGGGCAACCGTTTCTCTAGCTTCAATGCTCCCTCGAAACACTCCAAGGCCTCCTCCAGTAGTCCTAGGTTTCTCAGACAGACGCCCTTGTTAAACACTGGAACAGGATCCTTTGGTCGCATTTCTCCTGCCTTATCCAATAATTTCATGGCTTCTACAGTTTCAGGAGATCCTATCCTAGGTTCCTTTTGGACTTGTATTAGGGCGACAGCAAGGGTTACCATGGCATTGACATGCTTCGGTTTCTCTAGCAGGATAGTCCTGAGTTGATCAATTGCAGCCTTTGGGTCTCCCTCGGCGAGTTTCCTAGCCGCCTCTTGATATTCGTCGTCCCTTTTGCGTCCGAAGAATCGTGCCATGTTTCATAAGCCAGTAATCAACACTCTTAAGTCAATGGCTATCGCTAGCTTTGAGAGTGATGCTCAATGGGACGGCTATTTGGGACGAATGGAATACGTGGGACCATCAACAATGAACTCGCAACAGAGCTGGTCTTAGATATCTCAAGAGCCACAGGAACCGTTCTTGGGCCAGGCAAAGTTGTTGTATCCCGCGATTCAAGAAAGGGCGGAGAGATGTTCCTAAATGCCGTTGTTTCTGGTATCCTCTCCACAGGCTGCGATGTGATTGACATAGGTCCAGCTCCGACACCGGCTCTCCAATTCATAACACCTCGCTTGAATGCGGTTGCAGGAATCATGATTACGGCATCT
>JBHLND010000158.1:0-6641 GCA_048937485.1 Promethearchaeota archaeon | reverse complement strand
CAGAGCCCTGGAAGAAGGGGTTCATGAACTACTTGGTTTTGATGGCCCAATAATGACAGATTCAGGTACGTTTCAAATGTATTTCCATGGACTTCCTGAAACCGAGATTGACCCGCTTGAGATTATCAGATTTCAGAGGGAGATTGGAACTGACATCGGCACCATTCTTGATGCATTTTCAGATCCCAAAGCTGGAAGAACCCAAGCTGAAAATGATATGAAACTCTCCTTGGAAAGAGCCGAGAGTGCAATCTCAGAGAAGGGAGAGATGATGTTAGCGGGAACTGTCCAGGGAGGGGTCTACACGGACCTCAGGGAAACTTCGGCAAGGGAGATGGCAAAGATGCCCTTCGATGTATATCCTATTGGCGGCGTTGTTCCCTTGATGGAGAGCTATCGTTACACAGACATTGTCAACCTTACTCTAGCAGTCAAACCCATTCTCCCTCCAGACAAACCAATACATCTCTTCGGTTGCGGGCATCCAATGTTCTTCGCTCAGGCATCGCTTTTGGGGTGTGATTTCTTTGATTCTGCATCCTATGCCAAATTCGCGGAATCTGATCGAATGCTGATGCCAAGTGGAACGCTCCATTTGGAGAATCTTAGAGAACTGCCGTGTGATTGTCCTGTGTGTAGCTCAATGGACGCGGATGATCTCAAGGCATCAAAAGAAAAGACACTCCTTCTCATGAAACACAATCTGTATGTGAGCTCAGCAGAGATGAGGAGAGTAAGGCAAGCAATCGGCGAAGGAAAGCTTTTCGAGTATACGGCATTGCGAGCTAGGAGTCATCCAGCATTACTCGAAGCGTTTGAAGTTATGATCAACCATTATGAAAAGCTGTCGCCCCTCGGCCCAGTTGGCAAGACCTCATCGCTATTCTACACAGGACCTGAAATGGTGAAAAGACCTGAAATCAGATTATTCCATCAGAGGTTGATGGAGCGATATCCTTTCAGGAACACTCACACAGTACTTCTTGTACCGCATCTTGGAGATCGACCCCTTTCTGAAACAACTCCCCATGTTGCAGAAGCTGTAAAAAAGACTCAACCGGAAGACCTCATTGTCCTCTATGTGACTCCAATGGGAATAGTGCCTTGGGAGCTTGAACATGTTCATCCATCGCAGCAATGCGTTTTCCCAAGTATCTTGGAAGAACCAGTTTTAATTGATGTTAAGCGAAAGCTGAACCAGGCACTCTCAGCCATAAAGCATGAGAGGGTTCTCTGGCTTGATAGAAAGACCCCCACTAATCGCCTTGGAGCTGAAGTGGAAAGCATTCATAGCATAGAAATGATTGAATCAGTTGACGCTTTGCAACTACCTATGGATATGACCAATGCATTATGGACCATGAGGAAGCTGCACGCTATATTCGGACATCAGTGGGGATTAGCGCACGAGCATCTAAGAGAAATGCCGATGGTAGACATTACTCTTTCAAAATCGACTGGAAAGATTAGGCACGTGTCAAGAAAAGGTAGGATCCTTTTCACCCTGGTTCCAAACACCGGTCTATTCACTCCAACAACCGACGGGGGGCTAGAGCTATTGAAGCTCGGAATCAACGAAAACTACATTGTGACCATGGATAGCTCTGTGGCCGAGTTTGTGGCGAAGGGCAAGTCTGCTCTGGCTAAGTTCGTGAAACAGGCAAGCAATGCACTAATCAACGGAGAGGAGGTCCTCGTGGTCGATGAGAATCAGGAGCTGTTAGGTGTTGGAAAAGCACTCCTAGATGGGTCTGAGATGCTTGCATTTGATCGTGGAGTGGCTGTGCTGATCAGGCATTCTCGAAAGACATCTACTCAGCAGAGTAAAGTGGATGGCCCGGTATCTTCTTGAGAGCATCAACGCCTCCCAAAGGCAATACCATCAAGTCCTGAGGTGGAGCGAATAATCGTATTTCGCTGCCTTTTACAATGTCCGTGTCAGGATCCAGTATTGAAACGGCTGGGATATTTCCTACGTTGAAATGAACCTCAACATTGCTACCTACATAGATGACCTGGTCCACAGTTCCAGCAATCTCATTGTCACTGGAACTCCCGCGCTCCAGCTTGAGATCCTCAGGGCGAACGGCGCATCGTACTTCTTCACCAATCTCGAAGGGATAGCCCTCTAGGGGACTCCGACCTTCAACAGTCTGACCATCAGGCAATCGTATTTTCATGAACTCGTTGATTGATTCGATCTCACCATTGATGAACGTGCATTTGCCTATGAAATCCGCCACGAAGAGGGTTTGGGGAGAAGCATAAATCTCCCGTGGTGGATCATATTGCTGTACATACCCCTTGTCCATGACAGCTACCATGTCTGAGATGCTCAAAGCCTCGATTTGGTCATGAGTTACGTAGACTGTCGTTATGCCAAGCTCACCTTGGATTCGAAGTATCTCTTCTCTCATTTCGTGCCTAAGCTTTGCGTCAAGGTTGGAGAGAGGCTCATCGAGTAGCAAGACATCTGGCTCAATAACTAGAGCACGTGCAAGTGCCACACGCTGCTGCTGACCCCCGCTCAATTGATGAGGTGTGCGTCCGCCAAGACCCCCCATTCGAACTAGCTCGAGTGCATTCTCGACTCTGCTCTTTATTGCTGACTTAGTGTATTGCATGCCGCCGACACGCTTCATCTTAAGACCGTATGAAATGTTATCGAAGACAGTCATGTGGGGCCAAAGTGCGTAGTTCTGGAAACACATTCCAGTATTTCGCTTGTCAGGAGGGACCTGAGTGACGTCTCTTTCATCAAATGCAATTCGACCTCTATCTGGCCAATAGAATCCGGCAATGAGTCGCAGAAGGGTCGTTTTTCCACATCCTGATGGACCAAGAAGAGTTGTTAGTTTTCCATCCTCTATGGTCATGTTGACGTCATCAGTGGCAATAACCTCTCCGAAGGTTTTCCGCAGGTCACTAAGCTGTATTGAAACCATTGTTATCACCTAAATTCCAGTCATGGCTGAAGCCCTAGTCTTCAGAATCGCGTTCGTAGTAGCAATGACAGCCATTTGCATAGCCATTAGTAGGACACCCAATGCTGCGGCTGGTCCAAGACCCAAAAGTGGTGGCAGACCGGACATAGTATCCGCAATCCACCATGTAAGCGGAGCTTGGTGGTAGTTAGCTCCGCCAAGAAGAAGACTTGTGCTTACCTCACTGACTGAGAAGACAAAGGAAAGAAGCGATCCAGCAAGGACACTTACGCCAATCAAGGGCAATACAATCCTTGCAAAGGTCTTGTTTCTGCTGGCGCCGACATTGAGAGAAGCCTCTTCAAGTACTTCAGGCGTTTGTTGCAGACCAGCATATGCAGCTCGAACAGTAAATGGGAATTTCCTTACCGCATAGGACATGATAATCAAAAACATGGGACCATCCCGTGGGAAGAAGACTCCGCCATAGAATAGCGAGAAGTAGCCCCCTGCAATCACGATTCCAGGAAGCGCTATGGGTGCTGTCACCAACAAATCTAGGGCGGTCTTTCCAGGTATATCCCTTCGAGCGATGATATAGGCTGCTGAAACGCCTAACAATACAATGATTATTGTGGCGGCTCCGCCATAGGCCAGTGTTCTTACTAGCGCCCCAGTTATGTTAGTAGTTCCCAATATTGCATAGTTACTGAGTGTTAATGGAGGTATGATTGAGGTGCCTGGCGTATACTCAGCAAACGACAAGAAGATGACACTGATTTGCGGAATCAGAGCAACGAAAAGAGTTGGAATGACAACGAGGTATAGAAGGATCGTTGTGCTACGTCGCAGGTGGCGAGTCCTTGGATTCCACTGGCCACCTTTGCTGGCAGAGGCATAAGAACGCAGGGAGGAGTATTTCCGAATTGCCATGAAGCCTGCAAGCGCCAGCACCAAAAGCACCATTCCAATTGCTGGTCCAAGTGGATCAACTCCGCCGGATTCCGCTGTTATGCTATTGAATACTTGATACGCAAGAGTACGTTGGGCTTGAGTATCTTCACCAAATACAATTGGAGTGCCGAGGTCTTCAATGCTCAGTATAAAAGTCAGGATGGCTCCAGCTTGAATTCCAGGCATTGCAAGCGGCAGAGTTACGGATCGGAAAAGCGTAAGTCCTGTTGCGCCAAGATTCTCAGCCTGCTCCTCCAAGGAAGGATCGATTCCCATAAAGGAGGAATAAGCATTCAGGTAAACCAAAGAAAACAGAGAAAGACCCTGCACGAGGATAATTGCAGCTAGTCCATGCCACTCAATTCGAACCCAGGTCACCCCGAATAGCGCGAAGAATTCGGTAGCGAGATTGTTCATGAAACCATAAGAGCCCAAGAACCATTTGATTCCAATAGCTCCAATAAAGGGAGTGGAGAGCATTGGAAATAGCAGCACTGTTCGGAGCACAGATTTACCAGAGAACTCGTATCGGGCAATCAGAAATGCAAAGGAGGTTCCAAGTATAACCGACATAATTGTTACTATGATTGCACTGAATATTGAATTCAGAATGGTTCCCATCTCAATTCCCCAAATCTCCACAATTCCAGCCGGAGTTGGCCGAATCCAATTGAAATCTTCGGGACGGAACTGTGGCATGAAGTCTGGGTTTCTGAATAAGCCTGTGGCCTCTCCATAATCTACTCCTCGTCCAAAGAAGTATTCCAGAGTAAAACCAGCTTCATTGACAAACGAACCAAACACGATTTGCACAAGTGGTGCGATTAGAAAGAGACCAAATACAACAAGTATTGCAGCAAGCTGAATCCAAGATAGCGGATCCATCTCTTGCCTTAATTGCTTCCAGCTTTCTTTCACCGATTCAGTAGATGGTGATCGGAGGAATGCTACGAATCGTTTTCCTCCTGAAACCAACCAATGGATGAAGTTCTTGATGCGATGCCCAAGTCCTCTGAAGAAGTCAATAATGCCATAAAGAATAGCTCTGGGAGCCTTTGCTATAGGACTCGTAACAGGTTCGAATTCAGATGTGACTTCCGAATCCGCCGTCTCATCATCTTGGGATGACACCACTGACGTGTCCTCTTCTGCTCCCAGTGCTAAAAACCTCCTTCTATGGAGTGAGCAATGCATTCAAGTCTGCAAGGACCTGATCATATTGGGCGTTGGCTGCTTCGGTCCACAATATCTGGATACTGTTGAAGAACGATTGGCTTTGGTCATTAATCTCTATGGCGTATTCCAGAGTGAACTTATGCGGAGTGCCTCCAATTTCAACTGTTACCGGCACGCCCATCTGATCGGCAAATTCCTCAAACACCGTTTCGTTGATATCCTCATCCAAGTATGCGTTAACAAGTGCAGTCCACGTGGTCTCCAATTTGTCATGAGCATCGTTGAGAACCGATTCGAAGTACAGGATGAACGCGGAATTAGTCAGAAGGGAAAGCGTGTCATTGAAGTCAATGCCCACGTTGGATTTTGTCAGGTTGAACATCTCATACATCAGAGTAATGTTCAATGTGGTATCAAAATCAGATCTGAAGACCTCCTCCAATACGGGCATCCGCCCAACGCCTTCTGTGAACCAAACCTGCTGTCCCTCTACGGATAGAACATATTCTAGGAACGCTTCTGCGTAATCTTGCTTCTCGGTATTGTGAGCTATAGCAATTGGATCACCATTAACAATAGACTCTCCTTCAGGAATGATGTATTCGCAATCCGGATACCTTGCCATCGTGGCATATCCATAGAAGTCAATGGACATTGCCACTCCAACTTGCCTATTCTCAACGGCTGCCTGAGTGTCCACTGAAGATTGATACATATTCGAGCTTCCAGCCATTCTGGTCATCGTTCTCCAACCTTCATCCCAACCCATTCCTTGAGTAATAATCTCATAGATGCGGGTGTTGGACGTCGTGGTGGGAGCATTACCCATGGCAATTGTAGCAGTTGGAAGTAGACTGCCCCAGATAGGTTGAGCTAGGTGAGTCCAGTTGTTTGGAACTGGAAGGCCATTATCATCCAAGAAGTCATGATTGACTGTAAAGCCGAAGGTTGATATCGCTGCGGCCACCCAAATCACTTCATTTTGGGCATTTCGCCTCTTCATGTCAGCTCCAGCTATTTCGTCAGGGACACCTCCTACGACTTGATTCATCAATGTGCTTGTAAGAGGCAACAGATACCCTAGTTCTTGCATTTGGTCAAATAGCGTGGGACCTCCACCCCATAAGACATCAACGTCTCCGCCCTCTACGACCTGTGCCCAATAACCTGCGGTCTGCGTCTTCCACTTGATCTCCGTGATACCATTTTCCTTGGCATAATCCGTTGCCAGAAAAGCATCTGCATAGGCAGACTGGATAGCAGTATCATGTCGAGTTAGAACTGTGATATAATTGCCAGCCGGCGGCAGTGATATGAAAATCACAACTGCGCTGACACCAATGATAGCGATTACAGCAACCGCTATTATCATTGTTCTACTACTACGTGCTGCTTCGAATTCTCCTGCGACCATCTATTAACCATCTCCTCGCTTCGACACACAGTGATACTTTGTGTCATTTGCGGGCTCTCCTCTGGTTGAACGAACAGACAGGTCACTGCAGCGGCTATTAAAGTTTTGTCACCGGATGGCACCCATTCTTCTGAATGAGAATTGAACATGGACAGCATTAACGCAGAACGGTT
>JBHLND010000157.1:0-6652 GCA_048937485.1 Promethearchaeota archaeon | reverse complement strand
GGGGACACATCCATTCAGGGGATTCTGGATACGCTTTGGAATTCTTTCAAGAACGCAGGAGGAGAATTTACTGTTGAAAGATTTGAAGAGGGCGTTCAGATTTACTGTACGAAGTGTCCAATGGCGGATACGTATAAGGAAATTGGAAAGCAGGAACATGGGTTAATATTCCACTGCAGCACGGACCCTCATATCGTCGAGGGCTTCAACGATAATATAGATTTCAAGATAACAAAGCGGCTAATGAGTGGCGATGACTGCTGCGACCATCGCTATTCAATTAAGAAGAAATGAAAGACAAACCTATCAATATTGGGGCTATCAGAGCTTCAGTCCTGGATTGTCTACAGCATGCTGTGTAATTTCGATGTTGCATGACTTATTCTCCCTGCACCAAATTTCGCACCTCTCAGCCCATAGCTCATCCCTGAAGAGCAGTTTGCATTCCTCACACTGATACAAGTCACCAATCTTGCGGGTCATAATTGTGTAGTCTGATTGTTTGAATATGAGACTTTGCTTGCGGGAATTATCAGTAGATTGAGTTCATCTTGCCCGTTTGATTTCTTCAACTGCCTCAGGATTTACCAAGGAATCTGTATCCCCAGGATCTTCACCCAAGTACGCTGCGCGAATCATTCTTCTCATCACTTTGGCATTGCGTGTCTTCGGCAAGTCAGATACGAAAAGGATAGTACGTGGCGTGAGTGGCTTACCCATGGCTGTTGCTACAGACTGCTTGAGTTCTTCTCGCAGTTCCTCGGAAGGCTCGCTACCTGGAGAAAGTACACAGAAGGCTACCAGTTCGTTGAGTTTGATTCTATGGGGAACGCCTATAGTTGCCGCTTCAACAACAGCAGGGTGACTAACCAGAACTGACTCAGCCTCAGCAGGCCCAAAACGCTTTCCTGCCACTTTGATTATATCGTCTGACCTTCCTAGGATATACCATAGTCCATCGTTATCTATTGCTGCAAAATCTCCGTGAACCCATGTGTCTGGCCAGTGTGACCAATATGTCTTCTCATAACGTTCAGGGTTTCCCCAAAAACCGCGGGTCATACCAATCCAAGGAGCCTTGATTACAAGTTCTCCAACTGCATTTCGTATTGGTTTTCCGTTTTCATCATACACATCAGCAGCAATTCCTGGACAGGGGCCTGAAAAGGCACAGGCCTTGAGTGGCAGCAGTGGATTTCCCATTACTATGCCGCCCGAGATTTCAGTCCCTCCTGAGTAGTTGATTATTGGGATATTCTTCTTTCCGACCTTCTCAAAGAGCCACATCCACGGGTCTGGATTCCAAGGTTCACCAGTGGATGCGAAGTATCGGAGCGAGCAAAGATCGTGTGGAGCAACCGGATCTTCACCATGGGTCATCAAAAGCCGAATCAGTGTGGGCGAAACGCCAAGAATTGAAACTTTATGCTTCTCTACAATTTCCCATATGCGACCTGGACCCGGATAGTCTGGAGCCCCGTCAAAGAGAAAGAATGTTCCACCCAGGATTAATGCCCCGAATACAAGCCATGGGCCCATCATCCAGCCCATATCAGTCATCCAGTATATGATTTCATCTGAATGTAGGTCCGTGCCAAAAGCCATGTCTTGGGCGGCCTTGACTGGAAATCCGCAATGAGTATGAACGGCTCCCTTGGCCAAGCCAGTTGTGCCTGATGTGTAGATGATCATCACTGGTGCTTCTGCATCTGTGATCTCAGTCTTGGATGAGTCTGATTGGCGTGAAATGAGCTCATCCCACCAGTGGTCCCGGCCTGGCTTCATTTGAACTGAAACGTCTGTCTGCTTCAAAACAATCATGTGGTCGAGAGAGGGTATCAGCTCGGCAGCTCCATCTGCTGTGGGCTTCATTAGAATGGTCTTGTTTCTGCGAATAGATGCATCAACCGTAAACATCGCCTTGGCTTTCGCATCACCCAATCTATCTACAATGGCGTTCACTCCAAATCCTGAGAATAGTGGAAGGATTATACCACCGATTTTGGCAATAGCTAGGAGTGCTACTACTATCTCCGGAATCATTGGCATGAAGATTCCAATTGGATCCCCAGCTCCGAGGCCGATTTCGTGAAGAGCATTTGCGGCCTTGTTAACCTCACGGAAAAGCTCACGATAGGTCATAGTTCTGGTTTTTCCATCCTCGCCCTCCCAAATCAGAGCAAGTCGATATTCATTGGGAGAATCCATGTACTTGTCAAGGCAGTTATGGACTATGTTCATCTTGCCTCCTACGCACCATTTGGGCCAAGCAATTCCTTTTGAAAGGTCTATCACTTGTTTGTATGGTTTGTAGAACTGGATGTCTAAGAATTTCAAAACTGCATCAGTGAACCATTCCACATCTTCTGTTGAACGGATCATTAACTCGTCAAATGATTCTATGTGATGCATCTTCATGAAGCTTGTAAGATTGGCCTCTTCGATGTGCTTCGCTGATGGACGCCAGACAATCTCACCACCAAACTCGAAAGTTTCCGTCACGAATCCAGCTCCTTTTGGGTTAGACTACAGCTCCCTATTGATGTACACACAGCTATTTCATGGTAGTGCTTGCTCAGATATCCTTGGTTTGAACTCTTGAGACCTCATCATTTCTCAACCAATATCTCGCAGAACATGCTGGACTCGTCAACCTCGACAATGCGCGATTTAACTCCAAGATTGTTTGCCAGACTAGAGAACTCGTCATGTCTGAATGTAGTAGCCCTGAAACCATCATTACAGACAATCACACCATTCTTTGTCTGTTCCCAATCAATCTCGCCTAGAAGACCTTCTTCCGATTGTAGAGCAAACCATTCGAGGCGTGCATCCCAGAACTTGTCCGAATAGCTGGAAAATAGGCAGATTCCGCCGGGTCTGGCCACTCGTATACTCTCACTCATCAAATCTGATGGGGCCAGTTTGAAAGCAGAAATTCCGTTTTGGACACAAAGAACAACATCAAACTGATTGTCTGGAAACGCAAGGGTGCTGGCGTTCATTTGTAACAGGTGAACGTTTTCCTTAGACCCGATTATCTGACGAGCCATCAAAAGGCTCTCAAGTGATGTGTCAATGCCTGTGACCTGCTTGCATGTCCCAACGAATCGTTTCAGAAAGCGACCATATCCACACCCAAGTTCTATGATCGAGTCGCTCTCACTAACATAACTCAGAGCATGCTGGACCTCAGCCTCAAGGTATTGTTTTGTTCTAGGGGGAGCTATGTCATAGCATTTCTTCAGTCTTCGTGCAGAAAGCTTGTCCGAGTAGTACTGGTCCATTTTATCCCAACAGATGATAGAAAACAAGGTTTTTTGAATATTTTCCGAAAGAAAACACAGCTGAAATACCACTATAAGCAATAAGGAGAGAGGTATAGATGCGCCACTTCCGAGAGTACGAGGGAGTTGGACTTGAGCAAAGGCGTTTCGCGCAGGTACTTTAAGGTATGTCTAATTGGAGATGGTTATGTAGGAAAAACAAGCATTCGCAGAAAGTACCTTGGGAAGGTCTTCAAAGCCAATTATATAGCCACCTTGGGTGTAGACTTTGCTCAGAAGTCTCTTTGGTTTGAAGATACTCCCACGAACCTAGTGATTTGGGATATTGCAGGACAGCCTGTTTTCCAAAGCCTTCGAAAGAGGTACTATGAAGGATGCAGTGGATTAATCCTTGTCTATTCATCGATTGATAGGGTTTCATTTGACAATGCGTCGAAGTGGCTAGTCGAAGCGAAGGGATTCATGGGAAGACTCCCACCACTGATAATCGCAGGCAATAAGATAGATCTTCGTCCGTCCCATCCAAAAGAAGAAGCCGTTTCATTTGAAGAAGGTCAGGAGTTCACTGAGAAGTTCAGCAAGAAGATGAATACGCCAGCCATATTCATTGAAACTTCAGCATTAACAGGTGAGAATATTGATGAGGCATTTGAAGCCTTGACGGAAATGATGTTCACAGGGGGGAAGTTGCCTTTAGCAAGGACCATCAAGCAGCCCACTGTAGCAACTGCCCAAGAAACAGCTGTTGTGAGTTCCGAAACAAGCGCACCTATCGAAACTTCGACTGTTCAAGTGGAATCCCAGAATGAACCACCTGCATCGATGTCTATAGATAATATGCGACCTCCTGAACCACATATGAAACCTGATTCCGCGGAGCTGTTGAGTCTACAGACTGAGTTGAGAAAAGCAGAATCAGAACTGGCAGAGATTAGATCGAAGCTTGACTCAGCTCTGCTCAATCTAAGAAACGTTGTATATGTAAAGCGGATGATGTATGAGCATCTGCAGAAGCAGCTTCGTGAAACTCGAGATGAATGGGCAGATGCATATGATGAATACTCAAAGACGGACAAACGCAAGAAAGCCGAAATTGCACAGAGAGAGAATCAAATAGCAGAAATCAAGAGGCGTGTCCAGAGAGCTGAGGAAAGACTAGGAGGTTAGGAGCCCTTCTCGAACCTGTCATCAGAGATGAAGCTTTGACTCTGTTTCTTCAAGGACCTGGAGAGCCAGCCAGAAGTAGCGCTAATCCGATTATCAAACTCCGGTACAAAAGGTTTGATGTCAAGCAGTGGAGTGCCATCTAGCATATCTGCACCCTTGAATCTTAAACCGGTTTCTTCCACTTGAATGAGTTCCACAATTGATAGACCAATTGGGTTAGGTCGTGATGGGGCCCTAGTTGAGAAGATACCATGTTCTTTTGTATCCAGATATGGTTTAACCATCATTGATGGGGGATTTGCTTTGTGACACCAATAGAGCAAAATGATGTGTGAAAATCCATCCAATGAATCAAGACCCCTTGCATATTCCTCATTTAGTAGAGCTTCACCTATAGCATCCGATTTGGTCGATTGTATGGGAACCCCCTCACTTGATTTGAAGGGAGTATAGATTACACCGATTTGCTTGATTTTGATTGTCATTTGAGTCGCCTTGCCTGCTACTTAAAGCGAACCCTAATTTCAGTTCTTATAGTCTTTAGTCAGGCAATAACGTTACTTGTTAATATGCTCAAGAATTGGACTGGCTGGAACCCGGTTCATCTCAAGACCAACCTCATCCTCACCTAATCCCAAGGCTAGACCGAGGATTTGCGGGTAGAGGAGTATTGGAAGATTGTAGTCCTCCCCATAGGATTCAATCAGGCCAAGTTGCTGGAGATCAAGTTGGTTTCCACAGGCTGGACAAACAACTGTGGCAAAAGCGGCACGAGAGTCTTTCATGGACTTGAGCTTGTCACGTGCGAGTCTTATTGCCAATTCTTCATCTACGGGCAGGACCGTAGCGCCGCAGCACTGTTTCCATAATGGATATTCGATTACACTCGCTCCAGTAGCCTGTACAAGCTCATCCAAAATCGCAGGCGAGAATGCAGTCACATCGGTAGGCCTTAGAAGATGGCATCCATAGTGTATTGCAATACCAACGCCATCCAAGGGATTTGTGATACTCTTCTTTATTGTTTCAATGCCAATATCTGTATACAGAACCTCAATGAAATGCCGTGGTTGGCTGATTCCTTTGAATTGTAAGTTCTCTTTGCCAAGCTCAGCATTGATGCGATCCTTGTACTTGGAATCATGCTTTAGGAGATGGTGGACATCCTTCAAACTTCCAAAACATCCGTTGCACGGCGTTACGATGTCATATTCGTTTTTGTCAGCAATAGCCAGTGTACGTGCATTAATCAAACTCCATCCCCAATAGTCTATGGCCCTTAGATTTGGACTACCACAACAAGCTACATCCTCCAAGTAATCAAACTCCAAATTCAACGCCTTAGCCACCTTGAGCATAGCTGCTTCATAGTTTGGATAGTTTGCTGGAACGCTGCATCCCATGTAGAGATTGTAGATAGCCAGCTCAGTCACCTCCCTTCACAAGTTGTCCAGTACGTGTGTTGCTGAGTATTTTCTTTACGGCCTCAATGGAAAGACCAGGAACTTCAGGTTCAAGACCTAGGTCTTCTCTTTCCCAATCTGCTGTCACTGAGTAAAGCTGTCCCTTCTCAACAAGATCCTTTCCAAGCGCAATGATATTTGTTGGGACCATACCCTCTTCAGCTGCAAGATTCTTGCAGTCAAAGAATATGTCTGTGACACGTACCTTTTGGGGACAGCGTTCTTGACATTCAAAACATGTGAGGCATAACCAGATTTCTCTAGATGACAGTACCTTTTGCCGCATACCGAGGATGATCATTCGTATCAGCTGGTGTGGTTTTATTTCCCAAGCATTTGCAATGGGACAGACGGCTGTGCATGTCGAACAGGCGAAACAGGCTGAGATCTTCTCGCCATTGGGCATACTCTTGATCTCATTCCCAAAGCCTTCATCAAGAGCAATGATGTTGATAGGGTCAATCATCACATCAGTAGGCCCAGTGCTTTCATTATCGTTGTTCAATTCTGCACCACCAACTATACCTCCTCTGAAGTTTCACGTCTTTTTCGAGCGTGGATAAGTCCAAGCAACTCGGCTTCTATCTGCTCAGTAGTGAAGTGCTTCCGTTTCATTGCCCCGGTTGGACAAACCACCTGGCATTTTCCACACCCTGTGCATAGAAGCGTGTTCACATCTGCTAGAGGCTTGTCGTCCTCACCTGCTTTCATTGTAATAGCACTATAGGGACAGAC
>JBHLND010000156.1:0-6661 GCA_048937485.1 Promethearchaeota archaeon | reverse complement strand
AACTGAATAGTCCGTAAAGCAATACGGTTTGTGACCAGTGTTATCAAACCAAAAGAAGATTTTCTTGGATTCGGGTTCGTAGAGTCTTGCATAGGCTTTGCTCTCAGGCCCGGAGTAATCTATTGACAAGAGATAGGAGGGTGGAAGATTACTTGGACGGCCGCTAATATCCACTTTGACAGGAGCAACCACTTCTTCGGAATCATCAACATCTTCTTCGGCTAGGAGGTCTTCCTCTGATTCATTCAGGGATGAATTGGATTCGTCGGAATTGTCAGGAACATTGTCCTTGGATTCTAGCAGGTTCTTGGGCATATCTTCATGAGAGCTGCCGAAGAAGTCCTCTAGGTTGGATTGCTCATCATCTTCTCCAGTTCGCTTGTCCTTGGGCAATACCACTCACTAGTTATGTGAACGATTCTGGATTGATAAGCTCTCCCCTTCGAACGGTTCTTAAGAATCAGAGACCTCAAGCGAGAGTATGGTTCGCTCTATAGATACACAGACCAAACGAGTGATTATGGCTAGGATGGAGCCTGGAGAGGATATTCTTACAACCATTGAAGCCATTGCAGATTCCTACAAGATAAAGTCAGGGCAATTAACATTCATTGGTGCAGTTTCAAAGGCAAATCTTGGGTACTTCGACAGGGAATCCCAGGAGTACAAGAGCTTCAGCATTGAAGAAGACCTTGAGGTCGTTTCTGGAATGGGCAACATCAGTCGTCTTCATGATGATAGCGTGGTAGTACATGCGCATGTCATTGTAGCAGATGAGAAGGGAAAGAGCTATGGAGGACACTTGAGTCGGGGTTGCGAAGTATCTGTTACAATTGAACTGGTGATTCAAGAAATGAAAGCGGGTGTGAGGAGAGCACGTGACGATCTCACAGGGTTGAATCTATTGGATTTGAGCTGATAGAGGTCACTTCGATTCTGCAGCCCCAAGTTTCTTGGCAAGAGCGTCAAGCTCTTCACGAGGTGCCATGCTTTCTCTATATCCTTCAGGGAATTTGAATCCGAAAGGATCTCCTTTGTTTCTCGGTATGGCATGGAAGTGCAAGTGTGGCACTTCCTGACCAGCACCAACACCATTTGCCACTGCATTCAATATGCCATCGGGTTCAAGCACAGAGTTTATCCTGCGGGTAAGATCAGCGATCCGTTTTCCCAGATGTGCCACAATCTCTGGATCAACATCGAGAAGGTTCTCAAAGTGCTCCTTTGGGATTAGGAGACAATGGCCCTTGTTAACTGGGAAGATATCCATGAAAGCAAGGCAAATGTCATCTTCGAAGATAACGGACGCAGGAATTTTGCCTTGTACTATCTTGCAGAATATACAATCATCAGATCCAGTCATGACTTTAGGGAATCTCAACTAGGAGATAAAATGTTTGTATGGCGTAGGAGGCCTGCGCAAGTCTCATTAGTTCAAATCTCTAGGAGTTGAGCTAGGCCTTAGGATGGTGAGCTCGCCTTGAGTGGCAGAAGAAAGCTAATCCTCTTCGACCAAACGCAAAACGAACGTGGAAGACTAGATACGACCTATTCCGATTTAGGGAAACTACTCAAAGACAATGATTTCGATGTGGAACCCTACACGGAATTCATGTTACTTGCCAAGAATTTGGACAGTGCTGATGTGTTGGTCTTTGGATGCCCCAACAGCTCAAAGCTTAGACCTGCTGAAGTGGATGTCTTGAAGCGCTTCGTCCAGAAGGGGGGTGGCTTGATGCTGCTTTCTCTATCAGGCGGTGACCGAGGTCTGATGAACAACATGAGTCAGGTTTCCAAGGGCTTTGGGATTAGCTTTGATAATACTGCTGTAAGAGATGAGAGAAACAATGCCGGATTGCCAACAATGCCAATTATAACCAATATTGCTCCACATCCGACAACTGTGGATGTAAGTGACATCCTGATACCTTCGGCTTGTACACTCTCCGTCACTGACAAGGCAATTACTATCGCTAAGACTTCAGAAACGGCAGAACCGCCAAACAAACCATTGGTGGCGATTGCAGAGAGCAGCAAAGGTAGGGTCCTATGTGCTGGTAGTTATGAGATTTTCAGAAGGGGAGGCGGAATGAAACATCCCGGTAACAAGGCATTTGCCCTGAATGCATTCCGATGGTTGAGTGGAGAGGTCACCGTAGCAAAACCCAGTAGGGTGGCCGAAGCCCAGAGAGAGACCACACTCGCGAAAAAGACAAAGAAAACAGACGAAGAGGAGGCGCCTGCTGAAATGGAGAAGACTTTGAAGCGACTTGTCAATGCTGTATTCGATCTTCAAAAGGACATTCAGAAAGTGACATCGAAAGCAGATAGCATTGAGAAGAATATCGAACAGCTTCGCGACCAGTTCCAAGATTTCGCAGAAAAGACACAACAACAACTAGGAGTCATGATACCAGCCAAGCAATTCTGGACAGATGAAGAGAACAAGGCTTCAGATATCGAATCGGACATCAAGGCTCTGAGAAAGGAAGTGAAATCGGTTGAACAGCTCAGAGAGCACATTGAAGAACGCCATTCCTCGGGGGCGATGCCTAAGGAAACCTATGAGGAACAGGCGAAGAAACTGGATACGCGTTTGGAGAATCTTGAGAAGAAGCTGGCTTCAAAGGAGCAGGAGCTAGCAGATCTTAGCTCGAAGTAGACTCAGTTTCTTCAATTACATCTTTGTCTTCATTTGGAGCAATTCTGCGAGACCTCCGTATTCGGGAAAGCAGGCGTCTGACTGGCTGCGCGACCATGGCATAGGTTTCGGAGAAGGCCTTATGCAAAATGTATCCGAGAGCCATTAAGACTAGGTATAAAATGTAGACGTTTCTATCGGGAATCATAATGGTAATCGCAAGGATGAAAGGTAGAATGAGCATAGGAAGCGACATCTTGACCTCTTCGGTCTCTCGCTTGCACATTGCTGATACGGATAGAATGGAAAAGAACGGAACAAGGACCACTGTATAATATTTGTATATCCCGCGTGGAGAGAAGATATGCACCCAGAGCATGAGGAGCAGTGAAAGATAGAACAGCCTCCGCCAGTATGCCCTAAGATTCCGGTCATCTTTGGGTTCAACAAGCATTAGTACAAAGATAAGAGCCAAGCCAAGAAGAAGACAAATGGAATAGTATGTCAGAAGATCGGTCACATGTGCCAGCCATTGAAAACTGGGAGCCAGCCAATCATAGGGCGTTCCTTGAACGATAATTCCTAACACAACGAAGATGACAGCTACTGAGATTGGAGCGTTTCCTGCAGGGACACTTACGAAATCTTTCAAGCGAGTAGCACCAGCTCGTTGGAGTATCTGAAACGCGTAATTCGCAGGATCAAGAAGGTAGGGCAATGACACTAGTCCGGCATACATTAAAACTACAATGGCAATCTTTGCAAAGCCGGTTAGATCCAATTTATCACCATCTCTTTCCCCAGCATCATCTCCATCATCAATTCGCTCGGGACCTTCCTGATTTGGACGCGGTGGCTTCCGCAATAGATACGCAATCAAGGGAAGTGCAAAGAAGAAGGCAGTTTGCTTGCATAGCGCAGACATGGTCATTGCAATGGCTCCGGCAATTCTGTAGTCCTTCGTTAACAGATAGAAAGACAGCATGGCAAAGAAGACAAAGGGAGCTGGATTAAGCCACTCGAAAGCGGTGTAGTAGAGTACAATTGGATTGAAGAGATAGGTTGCGGCGGCAAGCTCGCCGACCTGCTTGGTTCCAGAGAGATACTTGCCAATTCCGTAGACTGGAAACGCGGTCAGGAAGCCAAAAACACAAAGGACTGCCCCAATTCCAACATCGGGGTGGAGGACCTTTCCAATAACGCAGATATAGAGGTAAAGAGGAGGAAAGAAATATGGAACATTCCATGTTTGAGAATCTATCGTGATTGTGTCAAACTCCGCTGTATATGGCAATTCGCCACTCAGAAACTGGTCAGCCCAATTGTGGTAGAAGTAATCATGGTCTGCCCATCCTTCAAAATTAAAATGAAACGTAAAGCCAAATAACTCAATCTGGCCGAAGCCATTCCAAACTGCCCTGAATGGACGCTCACCATCCGATACGAAATCGATAGCAGCAACAGTGAATATCCAAATCCAAACAATCGCGGCTGAAACTAATATAACGGTCAGAGCTAAGTTTTGTCGAACATATGCCAGGCCTTGCTTAGCAGATTTAACCGTCATTTGGGTCACGCTCAGGGGTTAGCTGGAATTCCGCAAGGTCAACTTCAGTAGCGTAAGTTTCAGTAGGGTCGACAGTAGCGGGGTAGAGGAAACTAGTAATTCGAAACTGAAGATTGTGAAGTCTTTGGGTTATGAAAGACATCCTTGGCGCAACGCGTCTTCGAATCAATCTTCCTGGAGCAGTTATGTAGTGCCACAGCCTTCCAATTGATTTGCTTAGGAGATAGAATATGAAAATCAGAAACACGTATGCCAAGTACACATTCCTGATAGGCACCAAAATCATTAGGCTGAACAGTATTGGCACCCAGAGCATGGATATGGAAAACTTGACCTCTTCATCCATGCTTGAGGCCATATTTGCTGATGAGAAGATTGAGAAGAAAGGTGCCATGAGGGTGAAATAGTATTTGTAGACTCCTCGCGGCCCAGTTAGATTCACCCATAGCATCATCAGCATTGTGAAAAAGAGAATTCGTCTTAGGAAAACCTTGTTCTTCCCTTGAATCTTGGGCTCAAGGAACATCATTCCTGAAAACACAAGAACACCAAGTACAAGCAAACCTCCTGAAAAGACTGCATAGTCAAGGATCTCCGCGAGCGTTGGCATATTAACCATAACTGGAAGAACCTGAAGTCGCATGGGACTGACATATAGAGGAGGTTCAGTAAATGACTCTAACTGAAATCCGCCGGCTGCAAGCCTCATGTAGCTCCAGAAGTTTGGCTGTGCCACCATGAAGGGAAACATTACTGCACCTACGAATAGCACTACAACAATAGCGCTGATTAAGAATTCCTTTAGGTTGAGGTATATCGCAGTTTGCTCACGAAGTATCGCAAATAGGGATTGCTTTTCACTAGCTGATTCTTTGGTGGCTTCCTGTACCACCTCGTTCTTTGCAGGCCGTGACCTTAGAAGGAGAAAAATGACAAGTGGAATTCCAAGGAACCAAGCAGTCTGTTTGAAGAGAGCTGCGACGACAATTAGCAATGTACCCGTATGTCGTTTTTCTTTCACAAGCATATAGAAACCAGAGAAAAAGAAGAAGTAGAAGGGAGCGGGATTGGTCCACAAGAACGTGATATGATAAAGCACGTTTGGGGTAAGGAGGTACGTTAATGCCGCAACCTCTCCAACATGTCTGTTATTGGATAGCTCCTTCCCGAGCCCGTATACGGGCAGCGCGGTCAGATAGCCGCAGAGTGCAATTAGTATGCCAATACCCCAGTTGTCAACTGGAATAAGGATTCCAAGAGCGTAGAAAATGGCCGTCATCGGTGGAAAGATGTAGATGCCGTTTTGATTGATTATGCCATCCATTTCGAGGTAGCCAAACTCATCGCAATAAGGCATAACTCCATTGAGCATATTGTGGCCCCAATGGACGTAGAAGAAGCTATAATCACCATATCCCACAAACTGGTATTGGATTGTGAATCCGAATATTTCAAAGGAGCCTGGACCCGTGGTTGGTTGGCCGCCTAGCCATACGGACCTGCTATTCCAATAGTCGGAACTCAAGTAGTCCTCCAAAGCGACTTCAAACACTTCAATCCATATAATTGCACCAATCACCAAGATGACTATTAAAATGCCATATTCGGCGAAGAATCTTAAAACGCGTCTTACAAGCTCTTTGGAGTCCATGGCATGTTGAGTCTCATCTCACCCCTTAATATGTGTCCTCATGCACGTTTCCACACATTCAGCTGTCTGAACTCCGTGATAAGACTGCTGTGCTAACAGTTCCGGATTTTGATACTTCAATAACAGGCACGCCCTCCCAACCTTGCACATCAGTGTGGGTGATAAGGAATATTTGCTCGAAGCTCTCATCGCCTACCAGATTCTGAACGACTGCGGCTCTTCTTTTCCTATCGAGTCCTCCTAGAGGTTCGTCAAGAAGAACAGACCGTACTCTTGGAGATGTTGCGGGACTGTCCCGAAGAGGACGAATACTGCTCATTGTGCGACTAATACCAAGCCTTAGACCAAGGCTGATAGCGGTTCTGTCACCAAAACTTAGCTGAGAGGTCTTCTTATTGGCTTTATCGCGGTCATCCCATATCTTAAGCACGAGACCCGGACCAGCTCGACCTTTTTCTGGAGTAGGTTCAAGATCAATTGCAGTATACTGACTATTCGTGAAGGAACTGATATATTGATTCGTAGCAGCGCGAATGATGCCAATCAGTCGTTTTTGAAACACATAATCAGCAATGAATCCACTGACCAACTTCCGCCTAACATATTTGGTGTGTTCATCCATTGCTTTCAAAGATGCAATTTCAGCCTCCATTTCTTTCATTGAGGCTTCTTTTCCTTCGTATTCCTTGATTTTGGTCTTCTCATCGTCCAACATTCGTTTCAGCTGTGCGCATTCACGTTTCGAGGAATCAAGAGCTCCTTGGAACTTGTCAATAGTACGTTGGAGGTCTATTACGTTCTT
>JBHLND010000004.1:0-29049 GCA_048937485.1 Promethearchaeota archaeon | reverse complement strand
CACAGCAAGATGAGCTCAATTGATTTTATGTCAGAGCACCTCAATCTCGAAAAGGAATCTATTCTAGAACGTATTACTAGGCTCCTTGAGGATGGAGTGATTCAGGGACGAATTAGCTCAGACAAATCGAGATTCTTTAGGTCGGATGTGAGAAGGCCCACCACATCCGATGGAACCAATGAGGAAGCTGCAGCAATCGACGAACTCATATCAAAGCTTCCTGTGAACAAGGTCAGTGGACCAAAATGTAACAAGGGTTACATTGGACGAAAATTCGGCAGTAGGTAGGGCAACGTCAAATCGCTTCAGGTCAATCGTTCTTTCCCCAAGTTGGTTCAGAGAGAAATTATGCATTGCTTGGAGGGTGCTCTTAATATTCAATCCGTCAGTGCTGTTCCTCTGGTTGGGAAAAAGATGAGGCAGAGATGGGCTGCGTTTCTTCTTTTCATTTTCGTATTCTATTCAGTGAGCTTTCGGGCATCCTCAGTATCATGCGTTCAAGAGAGTTCCTTAAGTGATGATTTGACCCCTCCAAGATATTCAGAGATGAATGCAGGCTATTTCACTGAATCAAGCCCAATCAACATCGACTCAAATCAGGATCTTGAAACGTTCTCAAGCAGTGGCACTGGAACTCAGGAGGATCCCTATGTCATAGAGAGATTGCATATTGTGGCAACGGGAACCCAGAACAGCTCTATCTCCGTCTTCTACACCTCAGATTTCTTCGTGATCAGAGATTGCTATCTTGAAACCGACTGGGCTTGTATAGACATTAGGCACACAGCCGTTGGAACCGTAGGGATAGAGAACAACACTTGCATCTCAAATTCTGGAGACGGCGCAGGTATTGTTGCTTGGGCAGCAAGAAACTGCACAATAGTTGGAAATAGATGTACCAATTTGGCTCAGGGAATCCATCTCAATGAAGCCGCATGTTGCCATATTGCTTCAAACAACGTTACGAGCAACAGTTACCAAGGCATCAACATCCGATATTCGAATTATAATACAATCACAGAAAACAGAATCACAAGCAGTTCGCAGCATGGGGTAGCATTGGTTGGAACTTCAAGGTTCAATGTCATTCATCACAATTATTTCATGAACAATGGAGTGGAAGAAACGTACAGAATTGATGGTGAAGAGAGAGGGGAACTGACAAGCCAGGCTTTTGACGAGGGGAGTAGCAACACATGGTATGATGCTGCAGCAGAGGAGGGCAACTGGTGGAGTGATTACTCCGGGACAGGTTCATATTTGATAGACGGCCCCTCGAACTCAACTGACATGTACCCAATTGCTGATGATGAGCCGCAACCTTTAGCGTTAGATCCAATGCTAATTGCAGTGACGATTGCAGGCATAGGTGGTGCTTTGATATTACTGGCTTGGGCGTCCAAACGGTTCCGTCGTGGGGGCAACTGAGTCTTGTCGCTCGATTTGAACCGGCAAGAGATCAGCAAGTAATCGGATGCTCATAGGATTTCTTGATTATCTCTCTGAGCACATCTCTGTCTACATCAGCTAGCTTGTTGATATAAAGGCATGATTTGCCAGTCTTGTATTCTCCTAGTTT
Source organism: Promethearchaeota archaeon (assembly GCA_048937485.1). Classification (GTDB taxonomy): domain Archaea; phylum Asgardarchaeota; class Thorarchaeia; order Thorarchaeales; family Thorarchaeaceae; genus SMTZ1-83. The sequence goes on along the minus strand of JBHLND010000004.1, from coordinate 27,470 downwards.
CTTTAGCAGGTCATCGTATTCGGCAAAGCCTTCCATGATGTAGATGGTCAAACTCTGCTTTCTCGGAGAGAAACCAGTCTTGAGCCAGTCACCTTCGCGGCCACTAGCGTACTTGTAATGGTATGAACCAAACCCCACGATGCTAGGGCCCCACATGATGGGCTCTTCGTTTGTGACTTCCTTCATCATCTCAAGAAGCTCAAAACCATCTTCTCGTCTTTGGGGATGCTCCACGGCTTTCAGAAAGCCCTTAACACTGGCATTAGTCGGTTGCGTTTTGTTCTCGCTCATAACTATTGTTAAGCAATTATGGGATAAAACCGTTTGCCTAATCGCAGGAAGGCAATGAACTGAATCATCCTCCGTTAGTAAATCTCTCCAGCTGCGAGCTTCTTCTGGAATTCTTCTCTGTTCTCCTCTGGAACACAGTTGAGCGCACATCCAAAATTCGGACAGCTTGAGCAGCCCCAGTGTCTAAGTGTAGCTAGGAATGCTACTGTTACCAGCAGGTATGAAATCAACCAAGGAATCCGGTCCCAGAGATAGAACAGCGGAAACAGGAAAGCAAATCCAATTCCCCAAGCAACGAAAGCAATGCGTCCAGCAGTACTTACAGGTGTTGGGTCATACTTGAAGAGCTTGGGACTCCCCCAATTAGCAAGACAATAGAAACGATTCTCATTCCCATGGTCCTTACCTGAGTATTCGTAGCAGGGACAGTGTCTACACAAGACATACCATTCTACAAACCCGAAAAAGAGCATCGATACAAGAAAGATGATTGGAATCATTATCACTGATTCCGACAGTACAAATGAACCTAGACCAAAGAAGCCTCCAATGTCAAATGAAAGCCCGAAGTAACTGATATTGGACCCGGCCATTCCTATGTATCCTATGATCATAACTGTAAAGGAAACTGTTCCAAACCATCGTGCATCTCTGCTACTGTATCTCGCATGGATGCCGCAATAGACTGCCTGTTTCTTCACATCACTCACCTTGTCTTCAGTCATTTAATCACAATCCACAGAGATAATCCGACTTGAAGAGAATACATGCGTCATGTGATATAAGCTGTCGTGAGAGCAGAGTGATTCGAGGCGGATTATGCTTGCTGGAGGGAAAAACCTAGGAGTGAGTAACACAACATCCTAATTAGTCACGATTAACTACAAAACAGTAAGATTCACAAGAGTATTGCACACAGTAGAGATTGACATATTCTACTGATGTCCTACAAGGTGATACCAGTTGCAGTTCGCACAACCTGAATACATGGACACGTTCTTCCAGTACATATTCGGTTTCTTTGACCGGATGTTTTCAACCCCACTACAGCAATGGATTCCATGGGGACCGGGTGACTGGTTCTTCGTCCTCTATACCCTATTTTGGATTGCTGTGGTTTTAGCTGTACGACGGCGCGGCGGTGGTTACAAGGGAACATATCAGGTGTAACCGATTGCATCATTACTCCAATGATGCTGCATGTACTAGGCAGCTTGAGGTCTCTAGGAGTAACAACATTGGAAAGTGGATTCTGACATACTTGTTCCGAGTGTGATTGACTTGTGTCTCTATGCCAATGCTTTCGTCAAATCAAAAGATCTTGACTCTCTAGTTCTGCCTGAGTTTCCAGAGGGTTTGGTCGCTTCCACTGATTACATTGCCCAATCTCAGTTTTCGGGCAGGTTCTATAATGAGAAAGGCATCTTTCTAACTCTCCACGATGGACATTGTTTGTGCCAGTTTGCAGCATGGGGCAGTTTCTTTTCCTTACTTGAGAGAATCAGGCAAGTCAATAACCTTGACCGAATTCCTGCGATGCTATTCTGGTCCGATATGGAGTATGACAGTATCAAGACAGTTGATTTTGATATCGAGTTGGATGATATCGATAGCAAGCCGGAGCAAGGAGTAATCTTTCTAGTGGGTGTTTCGATATCTAGGAGATTGAAACTCAGAATAGGCTCAGAAGTAAGCGTCGGCTTTAAGAATGGGAAGACAATTCGTGGTATCCTAGAATCATATCATGAAGCGGAGGAGTATGGAGTTATCACAGCAAAGGATGAAACCATTTACTTCAATGCTCAAGAATTGAAACATGTTGACTAAGGACCACAGTATGCTTAGTGCTACCAAATCCTAAAATATGGCCATCAAACTGCGAACAAGGATGTTTCACTCATGGACCAGGCTGTAGTAGATAATCTAACTCAACTTCTAAAAGAGAAGAAACGAAATTATGAAGATGCTGAAGAATGGTTCAACCTTGGCAACGAACTCTTCAATGAGGACCAGATTGAGGAGGCGGAAGTAGCCTTCAGAATCGCATTGAAAATGCAGCCTGAGTCTGGAGCGGCTTGGCGTGACCTCGGAGTAACACTCTTTGTGCAGAACAAGAATAACGAGGCTGAAGAGGCCTTCAGAAAGGCAACCGAAAGAGCGTCTGACGACTCTGATTCATGGTATAACCTAGGTTGCCTTCTAAATGGTACTGACCGTAACGAAGAGGCTGAAGCCATGTTCAGGAAAGCATCGGAATTGAATCCGGAAGATCCGGATGTCTGGTGCAACTTGGGAGTAACATTGATTGCTCTAGATCGCAAAGATGAAGCTGAAAAGACTCTCAAGAAGGCTGTGGAAATAAAACCTACTCATCTAGTTGGATGGCTGAACCTTGTTGCTCTGCTCCAAGCGGAGGGCAGAGAAAAGGAGGCTGAACAAGCTCATGAAAGAGCTCTTGAGTTCCTGCCGGGTTTCAACGATTTTATCATGGATTTGTCTGAGTTCGTTGATAATACGAATGAGGAGTAGCGCTATGTGAAGGGAATCTCTACCGCTACGACACCTGTACAAAGAATCTCACTGGAGCAGATTGAACAAGCAGGCAAGATTCTAGACCTTGGTGCCGGTGGAGAAGGACTAGTTTCCAGATTAGAGGGTAGAAGAGTCTTTGCAGTGGACATTGAACTCCAAAAGATATACGAAGCGAGGATTTACCCGACAGAGTCTCAGTGGATTCTGGCAGACGCACGAAAACTGTGCTTTCGAGATAGCACGTTTGATGTTGCCACCTTCTGGTTCTCTCTTGGTTACTTCAGTGATGTGTATTCAAAGAAAGCAGCGCTGCAGGAAGTCCATAGGAGTCTGAAAAGAAGAGGGTTTCTTTCCATCCTTGCAGCAAAAATCACATGCTCTGAGGACAGACTCGTTTTCAAGACCCTCCTCTCGTTCCCAAGTGGAATAGTTTCCAAAATCGCATATGGTCTGAGGGGTAATCAGAACCAGGATGTTGAAACCATTTTGCAGCTCGTCAAGGATGTTGGGTACCAAGTGACACAGTCAAAAGAATACGAATATTGGTTCAGAATCGAGGCTCTGAAGCCGTGAGTATAATGCAGCATCGTTCCAAAAGCTTAAAGTGGAAACCGTTTTCCTGACCGGTCAATTCACAGGCAGGATAGACAATTATGAGCCTAGCAGTATGGTGGAGAAGAGGAAGCAAACCCGGTCTCATTCTGATATTCATCGGACTAGCAGGCCTTGCTCAAATTCCCATCCTTTGGCATGCACAGTCATATGTCAGAGTATTGAGTGCGGAGCTTCAGTTACTTGTTGCCTTGGGAGCTATGGCAGTCCTCTCTGGGGGCTACGTTCTCATGGCTGAAGCTATGTATCGTTGGGCTCACATTATTTCAAAGAGGAAGGTCAGGAAAAGAGACAAAGACAAGAAGAACTGGCTTAAGACGCTCTCAGAATTCGCCAGATCCACCTCTGATATGCCCGCCTTTGTTGGCGTCGGTCTATTGACTTGTATCTTCTTTATGTTCTACTTCATCCCCTTTGCAATAGCGGACGGAGGAACTCTGCCTTCTGCCTTAGCGACCATAGCGTTTTGGGACACCTTGTTCATCTACCCGGTTGCAGTCAATGCAGCAGCAATTGCCTCAGCTGTGATTGCTAGTTACTTGAATTACAAGATCAAGTAGGCACATATTTCATCCTAGAATGCCAATGCCGGCGTAAAATCCTAGTATCAGCAGAATCAAGAAGATTGAAAGCTCCACTAGCACCCGTGGATGTCTGACTGAAATTTGCAGGGATTCAAGACCGCGAAGTTTATGGACTACTGCTGAATCTATCTTTTACTCCACGCTGGTCCGTTCGCTACGTTTATAAAACTTGAACTGCGACCCACCTAGTGAATTATGCCGCGGTAGATCAGCCAGGGAGATCGCACGGCTGAAGACCGTGTTGTCGTGTGTTCAAATCACACCCGCGGCACCACTCCTTTTCTAATCCAGCTTATCGCCCCCAGATTCATTGCTTCTGCTGCTCTGAATTTAAGCACCCATTGAAGAAAGTGTGGAGGCGTGCCACCATGATGCGATCGAAGAAGGTCAGGGGCCATTGGGGACGTTGACTCGGGAGACGTTGTTGGCTATTTTTGGGTCTAAAGAAAACGAATGAGGGGAAATGGCCCCCCACTCGGTCCTATCTGTTTGTCATTAAGGAAGTAGATCTATGATTTGTTGTACGAAAGCAATAAGCTCTTGTTCTACAGCCGAAGGGATTGCACTGCTTTGAAGTTCATTAATTAGGCTTATCAGTTGCTGCTTTGCAGGAAGATATTTTCCTTGTGCAATGAGATCGATGGCGTTATCGATTCTTTGAGTCAAGGAAGTCCCAATTCCAGCGCTGCTTATTGTGCCATCGGCAACATACGAGTCGATGACATCAATGATTGAATCAGGTACAACAATATTCGTATATCCAGCATCATACAGCAATTGCCTAGCAGCAAGAATATCCTGCTCTGGATATAGAGCTGAGTCATAGCCAGGGAACCAAGGAGGAAGCCATGTCTGTAGAATATTGGTTTCCCATTCTGACCCGTATCCATACAAATTCATTATTTCAACTCTATCTAGAGCCAAACTTATTGCTCGACGCACTTCGGGTATATTCAAGTCATCATTCCGCAAGTTAAGGAGCATAGTTGGGAAATATGTCACTGCACTGTCCCAATTAGTACGACTGTGCAAAACCAGACTAGGCTGCTCCTCAACCCACAATGATTGCAAATCACTCAGAATCTCAAGAGCTCTCTCTCCTTCAGCACTATTGAGGTCTGGGTGTAGTGGGAAATTTGCGTTCCAATTGATTAGAAGTCCTTCCAATTCACTGTAAAGGTCATCAAGAGTCTGATTGGAATACCCTTGGTTCAAGGTTCCTCCAGTATAAGCTGTGCCAAATCTTTGCCAGACATCATAGTAATATTCACCAATTCCGAGAAGTGCCATGTCATAACCCTGCATTACTGTTATCTCAATGGGATCTTGAGGTTCTGAATAAGGAACGAGCTCAGGTTCTCCTGGCTTGCAGGGCTGTTGGAGTGATAATCCATAATATGCCGGGATAAGTCCATGGAGATACGGCAACAATGGAATCTCATGAACCACACCCTCAACACCGATGTCATAAAGAGATTCACTGATATCTCCAGCTACCTGAATTGCTATCGCAGAAGTATCAGAAACACAGATATGAAGCGTGAAAAGAGGTTCTCCATCGAGAGTAGGATAATGTCCGCTGCTCTTGCTGAAGATATCTATTGGGTGTAGACTGATGCCTTCTGTAGGACTACTTGTAGTCACTAGTATGGGCAACATTAGCAAAGTGCATAGACTCAAGACTAGCATGAAGTATCTCAGTTTCTTGTTTTTCATTCTCTCCTCTCCTAATCCTAACTCCCCCGAGTTTCTGAGAAAAAGCCAATGCAGGTCTTGTGTTCTCCACTGTTTCGATGATATGATTGTAATTCAGAGGGGTAAGTTCAGAAACGACTGCTGGGGCGACTATTAAGTGTTATCAGATGCCGTCTTAGAATTGGAAAAAGCGACTCGTTATCAATTACATATTGAGACGTTGTGTTCAAATCACACCGCTGCACCACTTACTGCTTAGCTTCTTGTGCTCTGAATAAAAGGACGCGACTTAGAGTGCTCTTCTTCCCATCGTCGACGTTCCGATCTGAGTTTGAAGATGTCAACGTCCTTGTAAGTGAGACCTTCTTCCTTTGCAGGAATTTCGTATTCTGTTCGTTCTCGTTCGGGTGTGTAGATGAATGATGTTCCAAATTCGGCGATGTTAGCAAAGAAGCAATATGCATAGATTGAACGCCGTGCATCAAAATGGGCGGCTTGGAAATCTGCAGTAACGGGCGTAAAAGCTGGATTTAGGATGATATCAATTGGCGGTTCGCTGTTCTTTAGTTCAACGCGCAAATCAAGATCCAAAAAATCCCGACAGATAACGATGGCAATTCGTCCATACTCTGTATCTGAGATTGTAATTTGATGGGGTAGCGTATCTGCCTTGATACCTTCTTCAATCGTCTTTCCTGCAAAGCGGATTGTTGCTGGAGTGTGTTTTTCCTGGTCCCATAGAATCCCTTCTGGCGCGAAGACACTACTGACATTCCTCATGTTTTGAGAATCATGAAATGAGCCAGGGACAATAAGCATCTGGTACTGTGAGGCTAGGTCTTTTAGTGTTTGATGTAGTGACTGATAACTCAGATCGACACTCAATTCAGGGAAGAGAAGGATGTTGACCTTCTTTTCAGCAGCGGCTTTCGCGAGTTCGCATACGCGGTTCTTAACAAGCTCCACTCTCTGTTCTTTTAGGTTAAAGAGACCGGGCACATTCTCAGTATAGAATTCTTCCAGGAAGTTGCCACTTTGGCTTAAACCAATTTGTGCGATTCCAACTCGACATTTTCCAACTGGAGTCCTATCCCTCTCCTTCAGCAAATCCTTGTAGACCAGCTTGAATTTTCTTATCGTTTCGAACTTCTTTTCTAGAGCCGCAGTTACTGTTTCGTCGATATACTCCTTTAGTCGTATTGCCTCAATCTGCTCATGAATTGATGAGTTCCGCAAAAACAAATCTTTCCATTCCTCTAATTGGCTAGATAGTTGAGTCTGCTGCTTTTCGACCTTGCGTGAAAGAAGAGCTAGACCCTTTTCATCTGATATTGCCTTAGCCCGATTGAGGAGACTCCCAGCATGATCAACATCGCCTTCAATCACAGCCAATCTAGCCTGCAGTAGATATAGCCAGATAAGTGATGTAATTGAGCGTTGCTTGTTTGCTGTGCCGGAGATTCGCTCCAATACCTCTTGAAGCTCGTTAAGTACAGCTTTCTCGCCGTAGAGCTTCAATTCATCTAATAGCAATTCGCCAAGGTTGACTTGAATAAAGAGCTCAAGTTCATAATCGAATTTCTCATTGATGACTTGCTCATAGAGCTCCAGTGCCTTGGCCTTATCCTTGGCGCGCGGTTTGTGTTGAAGGATGAAAGCTTCTGTGGTTTTACTGAAGACATCCAGCCAGGTATACTGTTCAGCAGTCTGTTTGATATCATCGAGGTGTTCCTGAAGCTGACTTGTGTTTCCCATCTCAATCTTCGCATATACGCTATACAAATTAGCGACTGTAATTTCATAGTCAATTACTGAATTCCGATATTTGCACCTGGCCTTATGCAGGCTGAGGCCCTTCTCGAGAGAATCAATCGCCTCCTCTAGGCGATTCTGGTAAAGGTATATGGTTCCAATGTCTCGAAATGCAACGCAATAGGAATGAGGCAGGGATCGTCCAGTCTTTGTCGCTTCATTATAGCTAGACACAACTTTTTGATAATAGACCATTGCTTTGTCGAACTCACCCTTGCTTCGATAAACAGATCCGATTAGTGTTTGAATGAAATGGAAACCTTCTTCATGGCCAATCTCTTCAAAAATCTGTCCACCAATAGTCGCATAATGCAAGGCTTTGTCCAGATTACCCTTATAGAAATAGATGAAGCCAACATTGAAATTTGCCCAACCAAGATATCTCTTCTCTCCAAGCTCTTCACTGATTCTCATTTGACGATTGGAATACTCGAGGGCTTCATCTAGCAAACCCTGAGCTCGGTAAATCCAGCTGATATTGAGTATTTGGACAAGTTGCTCATACTTGTCATCCGCCTCTTCGAATAATCCTGCACTTCGTGTGTAGTATTCAACTGCCTTGTGTTGGTCGCCGCTTATTATTTCGAGCATGGCTTTGGTGGAAAGCAGATGCCCCTCCCATCTCTTAACACTGGCTCGTTCAGACTTATCCATCTGACCTAGGAGTTGATCACACGGTTCGACTTCGCCAAATGCAACGAGATAGTTGTTCATTCCAAGAGAAACCAGAATCTTTCCGATTCTTGCTGTGAATTCTTGGGTTGATTTTAATCCCTCTTCAGAGAGAATCTCATCAATGGCTGCCTCCGCCTTCGTGAAGTCTTTTTGTCTTGAAAGTATAATCCCCTTGTATGTTTGCCCTTCAATTCTGTCTGATTCAGGTAGGACAGGAATTTCACGCAGCGCCTCGTCGAATTTCCTTTGCAGAAGCAGTTCTCGAATTCGATCTAGTGTCATTCCTATCTCCGCTCCTATTGGGTTTCTTGAAATACCTCTGTTGTATTCTAATGCTTTCATATAAATGAGATTCACAAGTGTGAAGAACGATACGCATCACACCCATTTTCTTCAGAGAATCAAAGCTCATAAAGCCAAGGTTAGTACATCGGAAAATCATGGTGAAGCAGTATAAGATAAAGTGGGAACTAATAATGGCTCCAGCCATATTCACTATTGCCTTAACAATTTACGAGAGCTACAATGGAAATCTACTATATGCACTGGCTTGGTTTGCATTGACAATTCTCTTTCTCTACATCGGTCTTAAGATTGGAAAAAGCGACTCGTTAGCAATTACATATTGAGGCGTTGTGTTCAAATCACACCCGCGGCACCATTCCTTTTAAACTTCTGATCTCGTTTATTGGCTGGAAGGAGGTCAGTGAGGCTGTGGCACCTGTTGCGTTCATGAGGCAGAGCGGGATCGATGTACGAATGGACATTATGGAGTCGTTCGTCACGGTCAGGGCAACGTTACGGTTTCTTGCAGACTTGCAGAACTATCTGGAAGGACATCTGATAAGAGAGATACTTGGAGCTGGTATCGATAAGACAGAGGTCATTCGTCGGAAATGATGAGTCCTTTTCTGTGCGACTTACACACTCTTCCTCCAGCAGGGTTTGCTCAGCTCACTCCTGAACCTCTGCGGTCGGCCTGTGGCTCCAATGATAGCGGGATTTGTGCAGGTAACATAGAGACCACCCCCCAGTGAATATGACTTGGAATTGTAGTAGCAATTCTCACAAGTCCTAAAGGTTGACGAGTCCCTCTCAGAAACGGGAGCCTTGACTCCACTCAACACTCGCCTGACTAACCCATCGACATCGTTCTTGTTCCTACCGTCGAGAGATCTCATAAAACCTCGATTTTCTCAGTTTGGTCTGCTGATTTATGTCTATGCTTTCAAATCAATATGCTTGGCCTGCTAAGCATTTTGAAACGCCTATTGGAACGAGAGATAGGGGCACAACTAGACTGCCTTTTCCTCAAACTCGGATATTTCTGTCTGGCAGTATCCACACTTCGTCGTTCCGTAGTTGTGATATGTTTCATAACTTATTTCAGCAACTTTCCCACAATTCGGGCATGTACCAATCATGTAGCTCTTGTATTCGAGAGTGGAATCCGGCTTCTCCGAGTAGATGGGATCAACTGTACCTCCGAATACCCAATCAAAGCACCAACCGCTCATGGTTAAGAGAGCCAATACTGCAGCCATGAGTATGAGAATCTCCATTATACCAAATTCCTCCAAGGCCTTGCTGGATGTGAATATACAAACCACGCAAACATAGGTTAAGCAGACCTTTGATTTATCTGTTGCTAGAGAATGGAGAAAGACGATGATTTGCTGTTATTTTGCTAGGTCACCTTTGTCTCTCCGGTTTTCTTCGTAGCTGTTATCTTAAGGACCACTCCAGCTGATGTTGGATCCGGACACCGCACAAACTCGGTGGTCACTCCCTCCTTGTCGATCACCTTTTCATAGGGAGTTCCTTTGTAGGACCAACCCAGTCTTCCACCATATTCCAATACACGAATCATTGCTGTTGCTGAATCTAGGAGCCAATGACACATCTTTCCCTTGTGTTCGGGATACTTGAGCTTCTCACCTACCTTATGTTTTGTGCAACCACTCTCGTAAATCTCCAATTCTATATCTCTCATAATGACACTTCCTTCCTTCGCATGCATATTTGCGCACAAAAGGACTTTCTAATCAAGCACGAATCCCATCCTCTCAACATGCGTTGAGTAGACACGCAAATCATTCTTTTGGATTTCAGCGGAATCTTTCCATAGTGGTAGTTTATGGATCAACGGGATGAGATTACCAAGTCTACTTTCAGGGCGTTTTGGATATGCGGAGTCGTGCTATACTTTGGAATAGTATTGCCAATATTATGGGCGTCAGGCTACTTTGAGGGTTTCTCATGGGGAGATATGATTACCGTCATTCTCGTTCTGGGTGGCGTGGTAATCTGCATAGGTATTATCCGATTCTGTGACGTTATCAGCAGCGGCGAGGAGTTCAAGAATCGACAAATTACTGAGAATTAGAGCGAGTAAGCAAACCTACAATTCGGTACTGACTTGATTGCTAAGAAAGAAGGGAGGGGGAACCAAGTCCCCCTGTTATTCTCTAAGTTAATTGCAAGCTCTATGACTCTTGATAGCCATCCTGGTAGGTAGAGCCATGAGTATCCTCTTCAGGCTCAGCCCGAATCCTCTTCCAGAAAGGCTTTCGTGATATGTGTCGCTCACCAAAGGTTCCCTTCCACCAGAGACCCTTGCCCTGCCTCAGATACATTCCCACTTTCATGGATGCTGAGATTAGTCGCCAGATGCTGGTCACGACAACCACGAATATAATGAATATCCATATCCAGTTGAAGGGCAGAAGCCATTCCAGCCCCATCTCAGCGAAGATTGAGCCTATATCATAGAGTCCCCACGCTCCATTGTTGAAAGCCCAGAAGCTATTAGTGGGCCAACCAACATTGATCAGCACTGTCGCAAAGAGGATCCAGAGAAATGATAGAAGCCCCTCAAAGAGAAGATTCAGATTGTTCTCTCCGCCTATAGCAAACATAACACCCTTTAGAGCACCAAGCCCCAGCAAAGCAAGCAGTGCTGGGAGGACTAGCAGAAACGTGGCGGTGTAAGTCATTATCAACTGTGGGAGAATAAGAACCACAATGAATACTACACCCATCACGGCCTCGCCAATTGCATCCGTCTTGGGCTTCGGCTTCAACGCTTCGCCGCCAACGCCAAGCAGACCCTCGAGTGTGGTCTTTTCAGTGATTGCCTTGTCCCTATCCAGGATTGTTATGCCCCCGATTATCGAGAACACGATGATTAGGTTTACAATGATCATGATAGGAATCGCAGCGAAATCAATGCTTGTGGCTCCAAAGAGCTCGTTGAATGCAATCCCGACTACATAGGCACCCACAATGAATGCAAGTGAGAGTCCAATGAGTGCAATCAGAACTCGAGTGAGTGGCTGAATGTACTCTGTGGGTACCGGCCCGACTTTCTCCCCTGAGTCTGCATACTCGTTGGCAACAGCCTTCGGGTCACCCATTCTTTCAATGGCCATTAGTGCAGAGCCTGCAGTCATCCGGCCTTCTCCGATTCGCTCAGCTTCCTCAAGAAGATGAGTCCGAATCTCAACTAGAGCATCTTCGTTGTCATAGGGCAAATAGACCTTGATGCGCTCAAGATATTGGTCAATAAGTTTCAGTGGATCGCTACTACTCATATGTTTCAACCTCCATAATAACACCGTTCATTTCATGCGCCAGCTTGGACCAGGTCTTGGTCATAGCACCCAGTGCCTCAGCTCCTTCAGGAGTGATGGCATAGTACTTCCTAGGCTTGGTCGGGTCCTCGTAGTCCCATTCGGACTTGAGGAGCTCGCGTTTCTCTAGTCGCCTTAAAAGCGGATAGACTGTGCCCTGCTCAAGAGCCAAGAAAGACATCCTATCGTCAAGCAGCTTTACTGCCTCGTATCCATAGGCCTTCCTCTTGCTGAGGAGAGCCAATATGGCGAGGGTCACAGCGCCACGCTTGACTTCTTTGGACCATCGGTCCAATTCTTCCTGTGTCTTTTTCGACATTGACACACAGTTCACCTTTTTCTTTACTTGTATTCGTTTCCGGTGTGTGTAACACCGTACTGTACGACATATAGTACTATACATAATTTGTATATAAATATTACCAACTAGGCTATGACATCGCCCACACCTATATCAAACAGAACTGCACATCTGAATAAGATGCTGCTGTTGGAGGAACATGCATGCGACAAGAACCAGTCATAATTGCAGTGAAGCTGCTGGTACCAGACGCACAAATACCAAAATTGGCAAAACCCGGTGATGCTGCCTTTGATCTCTTTTCCGTGGAAGATTGTACATTGAAGCCTGGAGAGTGGCATGCCGTATCCACAGGTATCTCAATCGAGATACCAGCAGGCTACGAGGGGCAAGTAAGACCAAGAAGTGGACTGGCGCTCAAGCATGGAGTGACTGTGCTAAATGCGCCAGGGACGATTGACAGCGGCTATCGCGGTGAAGTAAAGACAATCATGATAAACCACGGGAAGGAGCCCTTTGAGATAACCAAGGGTATGCGTATTAGCCAGCTTGCGATTAGAAAAGTGCCAAAAGCGCTTCTGGAGGTTGTTGACGAGCTTGATGACTCTGAGCGTGGAGAGGGAGGCTTCGGTAGCACTGGTATGAGATAAGGAATGATGTAACTCCTGTATGTTCATCTCCGGAGGTGTAAGTGTTTGTCGGATTATGATGTAATAGTTGTTGGCGGAGGTCCTGGTGGGTCTACAGCAGCCAGAAGAGCCGCTCTGAAGGGGCTTAGTGTTCTCCTGCTTGACAAAGAAGAATTCCCTCGTATCAAGCCCTGTGGCGGAGGAATGAATCCGACAGTCGAGCGAACTCTGGACTTCAGTATTGACGAAGTTGTGCAGAGAAGACCTCACGGCTTCAGGATGTTCTCGCCCTCCGGATTAGTTGTAGATGGTTCGCAACCAAAGCCATCAGGCATCTTGGTAATGCGGTCTGACTTTGACCATCTCCTTCTGAAGAAGGCAGAGGAAGCTGGCGTCACGGTCTTAGAGGGGCAGAAAGTAATAGGAGCAGAGCATGATTCGAGAGGAGTCAGTGTGCTAACTAAGGGAGGAGGAATCCATACAGGGAGTTACCTGATAGGTGCTGATGGTATTAACAGCACCGTTGCGAAATCACTCGGGTTCTATCAGGGGTGGTCAAAAGACTCAGCCGCAATCACAATCGAGGTTGAAGCCGAGGTGGGCCAGGATGCTGTTGAGAGAATCTGCGGAGTGCCGGGGGAAAAGGGCAGAGTGACCTTTGACATATACCTCGGAGCAGTCCAATTCGGCTATGGATGGTGCTTCCCAAAGAAGACCATTCTCAGCATGGGACTAGGAGGAAGACAAGACAAGATTCAGAATCTCAGAGGCATTTTCAACAAATGGTTTGATGAGTTCAAGAAAAAACATGAGATAAGCCCGGAGATCCTCTCTGATACTGCTGCAAGGGTTCCTTATTCCGGCGCAACTCGCACAACGGCCTTTGGAAGAACTCTCCTTGTGGGGGACGCCGCAGGTTTTGTGAATCCATTTGATCAAGAAGGTGCTGTTATGGCTATTCAGTCGGGAGTCATTGCAGCAACCATTGTGGAGCAAGCAGTTCAGACTTCAAACGCGAATGCTCTCAAGGGCTATGAAAGGGCATGGAAAGAGGAGTTTGGAGATATCCTCAAGGTTGGAAAGAACATTGCCAAGATGCTGTTCAAGGGTACGAAGAACATGGAGGTCGTTTGCCAGATGGGAGCCAAGGACCCAGTCATCCGTGACATCATGTTCAGGCTAATCGATGGGCAGGAATCGTATAATAGCCTCTACAGGTCACTGATCAAGAGAGTACTTACGAAGCATCCAAGAGCTGGGCTCTCACTATACATCTGATAGATACGTCACAATGTTTTTGTCAATCTGCGTTCTTATGCCCTCCAGCGAATTGGCGGTTTAGTTTGACCATAATCATCAGTATACGACAGTCAACTAATGCAAGTATTCGTAATGATAATTGAGGGGCGATTGATTTTGAAGAATACACCAAAACTAATGTTCATGATTCTAGTAGCGGCTGCGCTTATTGAACTTCTTACTTTCTCTGTGTTGATTTATGGATTTCCTCCGGGGATGCAATACGGTGGTGCACTATATGTCAACTCGATCTTTGCAATGTTCATCATGGTGGCATCTGGGACCTGGCTTCTCACTTATTGGCTTGAAAAACGTGGGACAAAAACCCGGGGTTGGATAGCTGGCCAGGAAGAAACCGAATGAGTGTAATCGCGAAGTGGGGCCTCACATCAGGTCGTTTTGAGAACCCCGCAGCCATGTTGGTGCTGTCGTAACGTTTTTAATCGTCAGCGGTCGCATGACGAGCTGGAATGGGCCGGTGGTCTAGCCCGGCTATAGATTCGCAAGATTATCTTGCGAACCGGCTTAGATACCGCATTGACATGGGAGCTTGACTTCCAGGCACGCTCAAACGTGCGGTGGTCACGTGTTCAAATCACGTCCGGCCCACCACTTTTTCTGAATCTAAGCCTCAATAGAGGGATCCAATTCTGCCAGTTTCTCCTTTATCCTCATTCGGAGTGTCTTCACACCAGGTGAGTCTGTGAATGTCAGAGCATCCTGCAAAGTTAGTTGAGCGGCCTCTGGTTCACCAATCATAGCTTGATACTCTGCTTTGAGCAATGAGTGCTGCATTCTTATCCCGGGGAAGTCTTTCTCTTTGGCGCGAGCTTCTAATCGTCTCATCCATGGTCCTGATGAGTTAACATCTTTCTCTGTCTTTGATTCCATAGCAGATGCAACTTCAATTTGTGCCAATGTCAACAACGACCGATTGATTGATAATTCGTAGTTTAATCTCTCATCCTCTACCAATGCCTGCTCAATTGATCGAAGAGCATTCTTTGAATCACCTTTAGCAAACTCATGAAGTCCTTCTACGAAGTTGTATGTTGCAAGTTCACCATCAATTCCTCTATGCATTATCCAGCCATGTGAAAATTCCAAATGCTCGGGAACCTCATCAAGTCGACCTTTCTGAATGAGTGCTCTTGCTAACACCAGTTCAATCCGAGGATTACGACCCCAGGATTGCACTTCATTAAACCAACTAATCCATTCTATGGCCTGCTTGGGTTGGTTAAGGTCGCAGTAGATTCCAGCTATACATACTACCAAGTTCTCTGCAGCAATTTGTCCCATCTTCATCGCACTTGTGGAAATATCAACACCCTCAGAGTAGAGTTTGAGGGCTAGATCATATTCCCCCATCAATGTACTGACATATCCAATATCTCCGATTGTTGCTGCACGACTTGCAATCTCTCCCAGTGATTTGTACATCTCAAGAGCCTCATTCAGAATCTCTAATGCAGCATGTGAATCGTGTGAAACAATAACCATCGCCTTCGCCTGAAGCATTTCGCCTATCCACAGCACATCACTATGTCTTTGCGCTGCCTCAAGTCCGTCTTGGTACTCTTGCAGCAAATCATCAAGTTCTCCTTCACGGCGTTTCACAACTCCATTTATGGAGCAAAACTGCGGAAGGAAGCATTCAAGTTCTTTTTGCTTTTCAATCAAGTTCTTTGCAGCATCCAAGTGTTTCTCGCAATCGGGCCAATGATATGCGCGCCATGCTCCAATGAAGTGCAGGTGAAGACGAATCCAATCGGGAACATCTGAGGTGAGCGCGTTCTCTACCACTCTATTGAAATTCTCTTGGTGCTCTTGATGTTGTATCTGGGGATTGTTGCTATACATCCATGGTCGAGTTACAATATCTTCATCACATCTGGGAAGGACAAGTGTCCATACCTCATCATCATATTGAAACGCAGCATATGTCTGGATGACTGCAAATTGCGAGAGTTCTGATGCCATCGACTCTTGTTCGATTGATTTGATTAATTTCTTGGTAAAATCACGATAGTTCTCAGCTTCTTCAACAAGTGCATCAATCCTTTCTCTGGTTTCTTGTTTGAGAAAAGGATAGAACTTCGTAGTTGTTCCAATAGGTTCCACGCTGCAACGCCACCTAGCCCATATTTAGTAAGCTACAAAGAGATAAGCTTGACGAGAACTTCCCAAGGCCTATTAACTCATCTTGAGAAGCACGTGTTCAAATCACGCCCGGCCCACCAACTACTTCTAACTACTCCAAAGTTAATCCTATAACTAGTTTTGAATAGCCATACTTTCCTAGATGGGCGAATCAAGATGGTTCAATTGGGACCCAATCAGATACCCAAGACCCTTCGGAAAAGACCCCCTCCAGGAGATATAGTCATGGCCGCCACTGAACTCGTGATAGAGAACGCTGTATCCCTTTTCCTGAAGCGTAGCAACCAAATTGCGATTGGCGACGATTAGATTGGGGGCTTCGCCAACATCTCTCAAGCTCTTCGTTTCCAATGAACCTGCATCCAAGTAGAATTTGAGTGGTAGCTTCTCCCTCATGGCATACTGGCGCTTTATCCATTCATACCCTTCTTCACCTGGTCGACCGAAACTAAAAGCGCCGGATTGAGAGAGAATATTCCCGAAAAGGTCCGAATTCTCAAGCCCTGCATAAGCAGCTGCCAGCCCTCCTGCACTAGCGCCACCTACTACAGTGTTCTCCCGATTCCGAGTAACATGATAATTCTCCCAAATCCAAGGCAGAAGCTCAGACTTTAGAAAATCATTGAATGGCGAATGAAGTAGCAGCTCCTGCATTCGAATGTTAATCCCCAAGCTATCTGGAATAACGGCAACCATGGGGGGTATCAAGCCAGCTGCAAGCAAATTATCCAGTATAGTTGGCGTTGGGATTTTATCCACATAACTAAGACCATCAAACAGAACGATTACTCCATTTTTGATTCCTTGCTTTGGAGAATACCCAGGTGGTGTGTACACCCACACACGGCGCTCGTTATCTAGGATCTCACTTCGAAGTCTGTGGAGTTCCAACCTTCCTTTGGGTACATCATCACGTGGAATTATCCACGGCTGGTCTGGGGCTTCAGGCATCTCAATCACAGATCGAATCAGCTCGAAGGGTTCTGGATCTTCTTCATCCTTTTCAAACACGAAGGTTGTGGGATTGAGGGGATCATGTTTGTACCGAGTAAAGAGACTGAGCATATCTTCACCTTCCTTCCGTGGAACGGTGGGGTCATCAGGCTCTAGTTGATAGGTTGCACGGAGATCGTTTCGGACTTGGCAGGTTCGATACCATAGGTCCGTTTCCATCATTCTAGTCATCTTGTTATCAACTAATCCAGTCACAAGACTAATCACTGAAACCCCATTAAGATCTCCCTTTGCTCGCCAGAGAAACGTCAACCAGCTATGCTCGGAATCGTCATCCATCTGCTCAACTAAGGGTGTGCCATAATCAGCGACCTCTTGCCAGAATTCCGTCAATGCTTTACTATTGCCGCTTTGTAATTCCTGCCGCAAGATTCTGAGTCTTGGACTAACCATGATATCATCAGAAGGCAACGTAGTCACTCCTTAACAGCGAAAGAATTTCCTATACTAGGTTGTCTTTCTCAGCATAAATGGCGTCTTTTGGGGGATAAATGATCCTTCTCATAAAACTCAACACCAGCAGCCAAATCTTAGTTATAAAAATTGCAGCTCGTTTACGATTAGCAATAACTATCTCTGCAAACTATGCTTCAGTTTCAAAAAGGAATCATTATCGAGATATGTGCATACCTGCCAAATCACGTTCGGCCCACCATCATTTCTTCCTTGTTTTGGCACTCCAAAACGTACCGGATTGATAACAAACACTGATGCAAAAGAACTGCTCTGTCGCTTATGGTTAGATTACTTCAGTTCTAATCTGTCTGTGGCTCTAATGCTTCGTTCACAATGTTATTATCCAGCACCAAAGCGAGTCTTTCTTGACGGCCAACTATGAAGTCAAAGAGATGCACGCCCAAGACATGGGGCTATTATTGGGATGTATTGGGTAATCTTCTTGTGAACATGCTCGACATAAAGAAAGGCACTAGTGTTTTAGACGTTGGAACTGGAGGCGGCTCGACACTGGTTCCTGCACTCGCAAAAGTAGGTATGACAGGTCATGTAACTGGAATCGACGCCAGAGATACCAGCGTTAGGAGTATGACTACGGAGCTTAACAGGTGTAGCATTTCCAACGCTTCAGTTCACGTCATGCAGGCAGAAGAGATGTCCTTCAGCGACGCTAGCTTCGATTTCGTTGTGAGTGGATTCATTGGTTGGAGTCGCCGCTTTGACTTTGTGAAGAACAAATACACGGACCAAGATCTCGTGATGAGCGAGATCCTGCGTGTTCTCAAGGCGGGAGGAAAAGCAGGATTCAGTACTTGGCTGTTTCAAGAAGACTCAGAATGGATTATGAAACTTGTACAACCGTTTCATCCATCAG
Organism: Promethearchaeota archaeon; assembly: GCA_048937485.1. GTDB lineage: Archaea > Asgardarchaeota > Thorarchaeia > Thorarchaeales > Thorarchaeaceae > SMTZ1-83. The sequence continues at coordinate 8,901 of JBHLND010000004.1, read as the reverse complement.
CACCTGTGGGATATTCAAAGGAAACCAGAGCTGGCTGGGATATGATCATGTCCAATGCCGGATTCACTAGATATGAGATTTCCCCTGTTGAAATTGACTACGTCTACCCCTCCGTTGATGACTGGTGGGAGGAAATGATGAGCTATGGATGGCAACATACCATCGAAGCCATACCAGCTGGTGACCGTCCTAGCTTGGATGACCTGCGGAAAACTGCTATACACTCTCTGGAGGACCATCTGACTGAGGCTGGGGGAGTCACATTCAAGAAATCAGTTCTCATTGCAATAGGTGTAAAGTGAGCGGAAAGCAAAGCAGTACTTGTGTTCAAATCACGTTCGGCTCACCATTTCATTCTTCCAACTGCCCATGTAAATCAAGGTAAATTCTAAGCCATTCAACCGGCACATAGATTAGATAGGTTGAAACTGGGCTGCAGCTACAGCTGAGGGATGAGAGTTGTTTGTAGTATCGGAGAGGCTTCGTGCCATCACCAAGAAAGTAATGGATAATGCACTCCCTATCCAGAAAGGGGAGGTTGCCGCTTTTCATGCGGGAATGGAGAACTTGGATCTTGCATACGCCTTTGCTGCGGAGTGTGAAGCGAGAGGAATTGAAACTATCGTCCAGAGTGAAGGTGACTACATCACTAACACACGAGCGCTTGAAGCACCCTTCGATGAACTGGAAAAGACACCTAGAGTGCCACATGCCTTGGTTGAACTGGTAGATTGGTATGTGTTTATGACTGGAACAAGACACGACCGGTCAATCCTCCAGAAGAAGGAAAACAGAGAACGAATGAACGAGTTTTGGAACAGAAGAAGATGGAATGTTGATAGTTTCTTCAATCTCTGCTTGGAAAAAGAAACCCATGTTGTATTCTTTTTGGATCCAGGCCTTGGACAAGCCAAAGCACTGGGGAAAACGTATCAAGAGACCAAGGAGATGTTTCTGGATTCTCTCGATATTGACTACGAGGAGGTTTCGAAATTGGGAGAACGAATCATCGAAGTGGTGAAGACAGGCGGAGAGTTTCATATGACTTGTCCCAAAGGGTCTGATTTGAAACTCCGAGCCGATGATCGCGTGTGGGTGAATGATGATGGAAAGGTAGCTCCAGCAGGAGCTTGTACCGAGTTCGTTCACAATCTTCCAGTAGGAGAGGTGTTTGTTGCACCAATTGAAACTACCGCCAAGGGAGTCATCCTTCCCAAGGACATGCCAGGAAGTACGGTTACTGGCATTGAAATCGAATTTAGAGGAGAGCAGGACGCAAGGGTAACCGCAAAAGAAGGATTTGAGGCAATGGAACCAGCATTCAAGAACGCTACTGGGAATCCCTACCGTATTGCGGAGTTTGCCTTTGGAACTAACCCTTGTGGTGACGTTTTTCTAGCGACTGAAAAGGCCTATGGCACTTGTCACGTTGCGATTGGTGGTAATGATTGGCTGGGCGGGACAAACGAGTGTTCCATACATTGGGATTTTCTAATTGATAAACCAACAGTGACTTTGGATGGCAAATTAATCCTTAAGGATGGAGAATTTCAGGTTTAGCGAGAAATCCAATACGGCAGTAACGTGTACAAATCACGTCCGGCCAACCACTTCTCATTGAACAACTTCAAAACCAGTCGATTTCCTTTTCGTTTGCATTGCTATGGTCTATCATACGTATCCCCCCATTTCCCAACGCCAAATGCTACCAGAGCCAAGTCATGAACGAGGCCTACTATGCAACCAGTGATGAAAGCAGTTAGTACATCAAGTTCAATGACACCAAGCCAAGAAACAAGGGCTGCACCAATTCCCCAGCCCAGTGGAGGATAAGTCCATTTCAGAGCAAATCTCGCCCTCTTCGACAGTGGGGACATTAACATCTTCTCCTATTCAATCATCGATTCATCCTATCCGTCCGATGAACTGGTCCATAGGAAGTGACTTTTCTGCATCCGGACATCCCTCGCATTCAGGATACTTGCCGCAGCTTGTTCTTGCGATGCCTAATTCTACAAGGACATTCGGAAAGGCCTGGAACAAGCTAAGATTATCCCCTTCTCTCACATCGTGAACGATTGACCCATACCTCTCAAGGAACAAGTCAGCAATTCGAGTCAATGAGATCTTTGCCTCCTCAGGTGGCTCATCCTCAACTGCGATGGCAAAGAGAAGGTTTCGTTCTGATAGAATTACGAAGTGAAGCGGACCAAGATGGATTTCATCAACTCCACGACCAGCCAAGCTCTGACCCATTGAATGCAACGCGGTGATGAATCCAGTTACAAGATTCTGGTCATCACCAAATGAGTGACACTCTCCAAAGTATGCAGAAACCAGGCTGTGTCCTGAACTATCAAGGATGGAGAGGTTTCGTATCATTGTAAGTCGTCGCCTTGGAGTGACTGTTTTGCGGGCTCTGATTATAGTATTATGGGTACGTTTCAGAAGAACATCCCAGAACGCTCAGGATACTTCTTCCTAAAAGTCTTCAGAGCTGATTTTTCAAGTATGTCTTGTGCTCTCAACATCTCGGGACTAAGAGATCCCAGCTCAGGACGTGTTAGAACAGGACCTGTTAGTATGTGGTCAATGGTCCCACTACCCAAGTCACCAACACTCATTGGATCTCGACCTAATATCTCACTCAATTGAGCTCTGGTCTTGTCAGGTTCGCCCAACGTGCGGACGATACCTTGAATGTCGCCCTCTGTTAGAGGACGAAGACCGTACTCGGGGGTGGACCTAATAGCCTTGAGAATTTCGGATGGTTCTGAAACCTCGGTTCCTGCTCCTGTGAATTTGAACGGACTAAGAGGAATGAGCTTGAGCTGAAAAGCAGAATCTGCCCCCACTACAAGCATTTCTCCTCGAGGAGTACTCATGACTCTCCAGCCCCTAGGATTATCTGAGTATCTCTTTAGAATACGAGGAACTATTTCATCAACAGGTTCAATCTTAGTCACGTTACTTCAGCAAATATCTCTATGAATACCCTGATAATCATGTTGCTTTGAGCGGAAACAGCCAGGAAACAGCATCTCTTGTGTGCTCCTATGCACTATCGTCATTCCGCAGAAGACATGAGTACACTCAGAAGCTAGCTCATCTAGGGGCGCATTGCCAGTGCTTCACCGAATGAGGGTTCCATATCAATAGAACCTTGTACCAAGGTACCTCGACAGCCCAGACTCTCGAGGACATCTGATAGAAGACCTGTGGAAGACTCAGGGAGCTCATTGTAGTCAAAGACATACTTGAATGTGAGCGCCATCCCCCGAATCTGCACACCTAACGCAGTAAGGGTGAGTCTACGAAGCCGCTTCTGATCGTCAAGGAAGGGGCTTGGGAAAAACTCAGGGGAGTAAACGACTACCGCAGCGTCTTGTGCAAAACCCTTGAAGTCCGCGTAGTTCTCCAGCACTACTGGAGGGAGTAGAGTTGATGATTCATTTTTCATGTAATCCATCTCGCTGTTTCCATTGAGAGACCCCCCCGCCCCTTGATTTCCAGTGGAGCCGCTGGGGAATCTCCGTTGAGTTTGACCTCCCGGTCACTCTAGTATGTAATATAATAAATTACTAATAAATGTTTCTTATTTGTTATTTAAATCGATTTAAGTTTAATTAAATGTAACTGGAACACGTGTTCTAATATACTCCATACGAAAAGGTCGCGAAAACATGAGGCTCGGGGTCAATCAGAGTTGGACCATCTAACATACGTGTCAGAAGATTCCGCCTGAAGGGCCTCGCAGACCTTGCGAAGGCGTAGCAGATGCTGAGCTTTCATGTACGCTATATACTCAAAGACAACACTGACGACCTTTGACTTTGCCCTAGCTGATATTGAGAGGTAGAACAAATGCGACCTAAGGCCACGTTCAAGGACTTGGTTGCACACCGATACTCGCTGAAACTGAAGAGTGGAGCCAAATGGTGATGAGAAATCGAAGGGCTCATCGCTGGGAGAGTCCCATTTTCCTGAGATCTTCTTTGCTTCATCTATGGCGCTTATGACACCGGTCACCATCATGTCCTCGATTTTGGCAATGAGTTCTTCTTCGGATTCTTGGAGAACAAGAAGCAGAGCTTGAACTTCTGGGATCTTGGTTTTTTCAAGTTCATCTGTGTAGTACTGAAGGTCGTTTAGCGCTGTCGCTAGGGCCAGATTAAGCATGTGTTTAACTGGGTCTTTGGCGTCCGACATCCACCGTGGGTAGTACAGAACTAGAATAAAAGAAATTGCTGTTTCTAGTCGGTTGCCTCGGTCTGGAAATGGGAATGGTTGTCAAGATATGATATGATTGTATCGTATTCCTGAGGAGTCATGAACGGCTTGAGGAGGAGGAGTCCTTCATCAACAAATCTGATTAATGAATGAAGCCTGAGACCAGATTCCTTCGCCTTTTCCTCAGCGCCCTGCTGCCTGTCAATGATTACGGCGATGTCCTTGCATTCGATCTTGTTGATTCCGCGCCGTTTGGCTTCAGCGAGAATTTGGTCTCGAGCGACAAGTTTGCTCGTCATTCCTGTAACAAGGTCATCAATGATGCAAAGAACATCTCCTTCCTCAAGTACACCCTCAAGAAGCTCATGTTGGCCGTACTTGCTGATAGCCTCCACCAAGTCCTCCTGAGATTTCACGCCAACCATTTTACGTGTGTGAAGGGCAGGAAGTCCTGACTCGAGGGATATTGCTGTAGCAATGGGTATGCCGGCAAAGGCGACTCCAACAATCTTGTTGACCTCTGGAGCGGCTTCCTTCAACAGTGCGGTCATGGCTTGACCAACCTTTCTCATCGTTTTTGGAAAAGACCCAAGAAGACGTAGTTGAATGTAGAAAGGGCTCCACAAGCCGGAAACTAATGTCCAACCCTCCTTCCTATCGCGAGTTGAGGTCAGGAGCATTCGATTTTGATAGATTTCACTCATAATCTCCTTCCTGAGATCCGAGAGAATTTCAGACATGTGTCAGGCCTAGATGTCACCTATCAGAGTAGTTCTTAATCCTGCCGACTTGGAAAAATCGCCTGAAACCTCTCCTTGAGAATTCGATTTCTCATGTAGTCTTTTCAGTTGAGATGGTCCTAGGAGAACCCCTGAATATGACACTGAGGATTCGATTCCTAGTGATCACGTATTTTGTTAAAACGAAGCCAACGGCAACTCCTAGAAAGAACCGAGCTGGCCAAAGCATATCATGAAGCTCTGGTGCTCCAAGCGGAAGAGAGAGAATGACGCCAATGAGAGGAACAATGTAGAACGCAACTGGATGGATTTCATACAATTCCTGTGAGTTCTTACCTAATCCTTTGAACAGGTTCTTGGGCCTAGATGAAAAGGCAATAACACCAGAAGCCAAGAAAACGATCGTAGTTCCCGTTAAGCCAGCGGCCAAATAGAGGTATACATTCACACCAAAATTGTCTACAGCAATATCGGTGAATCCGTTTAGGCTTGATACGAGAATCAGCAAGACTGACAGTATAATGAAAGCCGCGAAATCATCGACTCTGGAACGAGTCATCCATGTTCCGAGCCCTCTAAAATCACGCATTATGTTGCCAAATAGAGCGAAGGTCGCTGAAATCAATATGCCACTTACACGCCATGGCACCAGATTCGGATGAAAGAGCGCCTGAATACCCACTGCAAGCAATGGGAAAATTACTATCAGTATCAACCTAGAGTTACTAGGAAGATTTCGCATCAGTTTGTCGGCTACTACAAAAGCCATCAGACCAAAGTACATCACGGGTAGAAACCATAGATGCGATGCCGATAGTGGGGGCCCGTTTCCATATAGAAACCAGAATAGTACATCTGAAGGGGTAAGGGCAGTGTCAATGCTTGGAGATAGGGGGACAAAAAGGCCCATCATCAAGGCATACAGGCAGAAATAGGGAATCAGGAATTGTTTTCCTCGAGAGATTGCAAAGCTTCTCAAATCTCCTCGATGTCGTTCATTGTTGTACGTTAGGCCTCCCAGCACAAAGAAGAGAGGAATCGTAAAGCTACTCAGATGGATGGTCACTGGGTTAAGCCATGGAATCATTGAGTGAACCAGTACAACAAACGTGATGCCGATACCTTTGGCCACCTCAATCCAGTCAAGTCGTGGAGGCAAAGTCACTTCAGTAGCCATCGCTGATTCACCGCATTTGTGGAGTTATGTTCATGTCACTTCTGGTTCTTCAACCTTCGCTTGGTAAACTTTTTAACGCTCACGTTTAGGGTCAGTCAGGCGAGCGCTCGTTGTCTAGGGGCTATGATGGATCCCTGCCATCGTGCGGGGGTTTGTCCCTCGGAACCGTAGACCGGATCCGGCCCGGGTTCGAATCCCGGCGAGCGCACCACTCCTTTTTGGTCCCAATAGATATCTATCGCAAGTTCAGATCTCGTCTTTCCAAACCCTTTCGAGAATTGCAATACAATTTGAGTGTTAGGTAACTATAACGGTTTCAATATCGCAGTCCACAAACGTATTTCCAGCTTCAACAAAGTTGGTTGTACTAAGAAAGTATAATCCTGTGTAAGAGCCCTCTAAGCGATTGTTCAGTATTGCGACATTGTCACCTACGCGAACTAGAATGCCAAATGTACCGTCGGTTATATTGCAATTCATAACAATGCCATTGGACGCATATGATAGTTCAATTCCACTTTTACCATCTAATGACGTAACGTCGCAATAGCGTATTATGAAATATGCAGTAGTATCGCCTACGTAAATGCAGGCTTGGTCAGGCCCATCAGGTAGAACGATACGAAAGTTCTCTATTATGTAAGGATTTGACTCGGTACCATTGCCTGATGTGGAATATAGTTCGAACTCATCGTTACTAGTAATTGTGATTGGTCCTCGTGTGACAAGTCCATCACCCGGATTCATTACAACCCATATGCCAACAATGACAGCTGCAACGATCACGACTGCAACTATGGCTCCCAGTGCTTTCTGTTCCATCTTCATAACATCCCACCGTCCTATGAAAGAAAGAAGGTATTATTGCAGAAGCAAATCATCATGAAAAGCATTCCCAATCTCTGAAGATGCATCAGACTTACAAAATCCCGGCGAGCGCACCATTTCCATTTTAGCAGCTCAATCAACGCGATTTTGCTTTCAATAATACAACGACAATAATCAGCACTGATGGAACAAGGGCAATCGCCAGCAATATCTCGGGAGATAGCAGCTGAAAGTCTTCTGTCGACGATGTAGTCGAACTTGTTGAGGTAGTTGTAGACGTATCCGTTGATGTTGTTGTCGTAGTGGTTGTTGTAGTACTGGTGGTGGGCGGAACGTATACACTCAAGTTGGCGTTGATATGGTGGGCAAATGCGGTGAGATCGATTTCAGGGTTCCCACTTCTTTGATACCATCCATAGGTGACTTCATTCCATCCGTTGACAAGTATATTAGCTTCGTCACCACTGCTCCATCCGAAATTCACTTCGCCGCCTACTACTTCAGGCATCAAGGCTGAAAAGTAGAGGTAATCGGATCTGGGGATCGAAAATTGACTCGTGCTGCTACTATAATTTGCATCCGGTTCTAGAGAAAAGTGTAGAGCGGTGTCTGGTTCCTGCTCATAATAATAGTCATTGTACAAGAAGAATGTATTATCGTCCAAGAGCGCATTATTTGAATAGGTGACCCAGCTTTTCGCGTTGCGACATTTAATGACAATACTATAACTCACACTAGTGCCGAGAACAAGGTTCAGATGTTTCACTCGAACATATCCCTTATCCCAGGGATTCCGAGTTTCATCCAAGTAGTAGTTGACTGCTAGTTCATCTATCAATACATATGGTTCCGTTACATGAAAAACGGTGAAGTCATCTCCTTCTGTTACTGGGGAGTAAAATTCCAAATCCAGAGAGAATAGAAATGCAGGGTCGTTTACAAAGTCGACGGTGATATTGCAGGCTTCAACTTCCTCTATTATTACTTTGAATTCCGAGTCTTCTGAGCCTACTAAATCACTCTCATAGTGGAAGATAGTGTCCTGGAGAGCTGCGTCTGCAGTAATCAGACCTGCAAAACACACCATGACCAAAGATAACAATGAAATCAGAGTTATGGCTTCCAGTCTTCCTCTCATAACCAAGTTTCCTCCATCCTTCCTATTGTCGCTACACCGCCATTTTAATTTTGGGAGCTTTCGTTTCTCCTCTTGTCTAATTGAGACATCTACAACATCATGTACTATTGAGTAATAGCATAACTCTAAGCAATGTAGACCGGGTTCGAATCCCGGCGAGCGCACCACTTCTTATCTTTTTTAATGAGCAAAAGGAACTGTCAGGGTGCCTTTTTTGGCAATGGAACCTTTGAATGCCGATAGATCCACACCTCAACAATGTCACTTTTTCTTCCTACGTTCTTGGGGAGAGTTCCACGCAAGGTACGTTTGTATTTTCGTAGCTTGATAGTGCAGCTTGTCAAGTCGCCCTCAGTTGGCGAGATTCCGCCTTTGTATCGGCCCTCTTCAAGCCTATAGAAGTCCATTACGAATTTTGGGACGTAGAACCCGAGATGGCCCCTATCGACCGTTGATAGCCGTGAAATGAATCTGGTTGGCATGTTAATTCCTCACTCCTTTTGTTTGCAGGTCGGAAGTTCGAGAGCCAGAAACGAATCGTTATCCGACTTCATCCTACACCTCACAATTTCCAATTGCAAATACAGCGATTGGATAACTATCGACCGATTCTTAGTTAAATATATGCGTCCAAATTTAGGGGCCAACGGTTAATTTCTAATGGTTTTCAAGAGGGGGACTCAGATTCGAGTCCCGGTGAGCGCACCGTTCTCATTCTCTGTTCTATTGAGAGTAATACGTAAATCCAAGACTGCAAAGGCATCCTCATGAACACTCCTCTTCTCTCT
>JBHLND010000155.1:0-6690 GCA_048937485.1 Promethearchaeota archaeon | reverse complement strand
CATGAACCTAGTATCCGAATGGCTTCTGACGAGGAGCTTGATTTATTGATTAGAGAGAAGATTGTTGAGGAATCAAAGGAGCTCCTTGTAGCAGGCACTTTGGAGGAAATTGCTGACATTGTGGAGGCTGTCTTGGGATTACTCAACCTTAGGGCCATATCATGGACCGAACTGGAAAATATGCGTTTAAAAAAGAAAGAAGAACGCGGTGGATTTGAGAAGGGCTTTGTCTTGCATATGCGTGACCCCGAATCGTGACCACTTTTCATACTCGGAGATATCGGACAAAGGTTATATGGCGAATTCTTCGCCTCCGACGTGAATACCACCCGCCTCAGTGGTGGTCTTATCTCGTGATTATGGAGAGAGATTATAATGGCAACTGATGATGACATTAAGCCAATCCCCGAAGTCCCACTAAAACATGAAGATAGCGGCCCTATTCACAGGTACGTAGTTGAGAAGTACCCCGCAAGAGAACTACCATATTCCACTCAGTCAATATGTCCAGAGTGTTTCCTGAACTCAAATGAGGTCAACGTAATCGATGCAGAGCTTTTCGAAGAAGATGGTAAGGTCATGTACCGAAAGAATTGCAGTTTACATGGTGAGTTTATCGATGTCTACTGGGGCGATGCTGAAATGTTCAAGAAAGCCTCCAAGTGGTGGTTCAAGTCAATAGGTCTTGATAATCCCCGAACCGAGTCTTCAAAGGGATGTCCCGAGGACTGTGGTCAATGTCCAGAACACAAATCACACACTGCTCTAGCTCTCCTTGATGTCACAAATCGGTGCAACCTGCGATGCCCAATCTGCTTCGCTGTTGCGGCAGAGGGTGGGTCAGTATACGAGCCTACGCCCGAAGAAGTTCTTGATATGATGAAGAACCTTAGAGCAAATGAACCAGTGCCTGCTCCAGCCTTACAATTTGCAGGAGGCGAGCCTACTGTGAGCAAGCACCTCCCTCAATACGTTAAGTGGGCCAAGGAACTTGGGTTCAGGCACGTTCAAATTGCAAGTAATGGAATTCGAATTGGCAAAAGCAAGGAGTACTTCCAGGAGCTACGAGATGCTGGTCTGTCTACTGTCTACATGCAGTTTGATGGAGTCAAACCTGGTCCTTACATAGAAGCACGTGGTAGCAATCTATTACCAATCAAATTGCAGGCTATCCAGAATGCTCGAGAGATTGGCATGGAGTCATTGGTTCTTGTACCCACTGTAGTACGCGGAGTTAATGACGATCAAGTGGGAGAAATCGTTGAGTTTGCAGTCAAGAACAATGATGTAATTCGCTGTGTTAACTTCCAGCCTGTAAGCATCACAGGCAGGATAGACCATGATGCTCGGAAGGAGATGCGTATCACGATTCCCGATGTTATTCACTTGATTGAGAAGCAGACTGGAGGCAAGATTCCCGCTGATGTCTGGTATCCTGTTCCAGCAATGATGCCTGTAGGTCGTGCCCTGGGTCTCATGAAGGGTTCTCCAGAGCTTGAGCTTAGTACACACTTTGCGTGTGGAATGTCAACTTTCATCTGGATCAATGATGATGGCAGCTACGAGCCAATCACGAACCTAATCGATGTCGACAAGTTCCTGAACATCCTAACTGATATTGCTAACCTCTATGCGGAACAGAAGACAGGCGCAAGCAAAAGGGCGAAGGCAAAGCTAGCAGGAAGTGTTCGGCATATCAAGAGGAAGGGTATTATCAAGGACCTACTTGGTGCATTCCTCAACCGAGGCGACTACGAATCCTTGGCGAAGTTCATGCGACGCATTATCATGATTGGACTAATGCACTTTCAGGATCCATACAACTTGGACCTTGAACGAATCCAGCACTGTGATGTGAACTATGCTGTTCCTGATGGTCGAATAATTCCATTTTGTACGATGAATACAATCCATCGTTCCAGAGTGGAGGAGAAGTTCAGTCAACCTATTGAACAGTGGCGAGAGCGTCATAAGCCAAGCAGGGTGGAAGAGGAATCAATTACTGAACCCTATGTAGCAGACTAATTCCGAATCCAAGAGGCCGCGAACATACGCGGTTCTCTATTGGTACTTTGCTGCTGCTTCAACCGTTCCTCTAATATCGCAAAACCCTGACAAGATTCCAGAGCAAGACATACGTGATGCCGTTCTGTACAAGCATGCATAACGCGGTTTAACTTACCAAAAGAGAGCCTCTGAGGGGCTACAAAGGAAACTTTAATAGTATGCTCCATTATTAGTCCCTGCTAAACCGGTAGGTCTGTGGGAGCGCACACCTATCGCTAGGCAAAGCATAGGCGAGCATGTGGGCTAGTTTTTCGTTACATGCCCTCAATTACGAAACTCCCCCCTCCTACCACGATTTCCCGCGTGCTCGCCACCTTCTTCTCTTCACACAATAAGAAGAAGCGGTGACGACAGAAGCCTCGTCACCAGAGCAGGTCCGCTTTATCTTCTTCGTATAATAACTACAATAGCAACAATCGCAACAGCAACAACTACTACGACTGTGATAATCAATACATAGTCTGGAAGGTCTGTTGTGGTCGACGTAGTAGTTGTGGAAGTCGATGTAGTACTAGTGGCAGTAGTGGTTATGCCTGTCTCCAAGCCATGAGCATAGTAAATATCCATCTCTTCGTTTCTGCCGTCACTCCACACCACATGTGGAACCCCTTCCCCATCAAGCTGAAGTCCCAGATACTCTCCAGGTCTAGTAAACTCGTTTGAAGTATAACTGTCTGCGACTGCAATTGCATCGCTAAAGTCTGGGGTATCTCTATCCTGTCCAGTGAAGTTCAGTGTACGATAATTGGGTCTATACATGAGTCCATCTTCTTCATAATAAGCAAAATGCAATACTCCCTCATCATCGATTGCCATCTCCGGATTCCATTGATGATCTTCCACAGCTGGGTTCACACGAATGCGATTGCTCCATGTTTCCCCAAAATCGTCAGAATACCGCAAATACACGTCAAATGTATACCCTGCAGTGTCAAACATATCATCCCACACGACATAGAGCCTATCATTCTCATCAAATCTGAGAACTGGAAGTGTCACCTTGCCAGCTCGACCTCCATAAGGCAATGAGGCAGAGGAATTTGCATCGTCATTAATGAAGGCAGGATCGCTGAAAGTTAGTCCCCCATCGACACTCTTCGAGAACAGAAGGTTCCCGCCATCAATTCCAAACCACGTCCATGCCACGTAAATATTACCAGAGCTATCAGTTACTACATAGGGGCCGAGATTACCTGGGTCTTCGCTTATTACAGTTGTATCATTGTAGGTTTCTCCACCATCGGTAGACACTGATAGTCTTACTGTGGCATTTCCAGCAGGATCAACAACATCAACATCGTCATAGACTAGATAGACCGTTCCATCATTAGCGACGGTGATTGTTTCCTTGTCGGCAAAGTATGTGGCATTTGTAGCCTTCACTAGAGTCCAGGAATCACCATAATCTGTACTCTTGGCAATAGTCATTTGTGAGAAATAGAGTCCACTATTTGGATCATCGAAATACCCGACTTCAACTTCCAGATATGCATAGTAAAGAGTTCCATCATGCCACGCCAACCAAGGATCAGATTGCTCGGTTTCAGCTCCGCCATACATTGGCATATCAAAAGGCTGAGTCCACGTTGCACCTCCATCCGCTGACTTTGCTATACTGACCCGTAGACCGGGACCATTATGCGTGTCTGCATTCTTCCATCCGGCAAACAGTGTTCCATTATCCGAGATTGCCATCGATACTTCTACGTGGTGCCCATAGACGCCATCGTTTATGGACAGCAATAGATTCGGAGTGAATGCATTAATCCTACTGCATGGATATCCTGAGAATACCCCTTGATCTATGGCCAAGGCAACCATTGATGCACTGGCGAAACCAAATAGAATAAGCACTGCACATATGCGACTCAAAGCTCTCTCCATCATAAGCTCCTCCATTCTACCGGGTCCTGAATGGTTGAGCTAGTCTGACGTATTATACTTGCTGTTAACGTAATCGTGAGTTTAGCAGCTTCCCTCCTAGGATATCACACGCAATAAAAAGGACTGCTGGAGTTCTCTCCAAAAAGACCTTGGCAAAAATGAGTCTGAAGTCAAATCCTCAGTAGCAATCGTTTTCCGAGTGACAACAATATACTCTATTCCTTGCTCTTCGAGCCTCAACGGCTCCTACTCCGAAAACGTCCAGATAAAACCCTTAATTAGAAACCAGCCGCAGTCGGTTCTCGGTTGTTCGGTATGAAGCGACAGCGCGAGCTCAAGGTAATTCAAGTTGATGCGTTCACAGACGTTCCCTATGGAGGGAATCCAGCAATGGTAATCCTTGGAACTGATTCTTTGAATGAGGTGACAATGCAGAAGATTGCATCGGAGATGAATGCTAGAGAAACTGTTTTCGTTTCAAGTTCCAAAGTTGCCAATTTCAAGTTCCGATATTGGACACCCAAGGGCGAATTGCCATTTTCAGGTCATCCTACAATTGCAGCATTTCATGCTCTCGTAGAGGAAGGGCTTCTTGAGGTTGTCAAAGACGTTAACATGGTGAGCCTAGAAACTAACGCAGGCGTCTTGGCAATTGAAACGGTGAAGAACGAGACCTCAGGCATGCATGAGATACAAATCACTCACGAACAGCCCAAGTTCATGGATACCTACGATCCAAAGGATTATGCGGAAGCACTAGGTCTCACACTCGCTGACATCCTATCGCCAAATCCTGTACAGACGGTAAGCACCGGAAATCCGCATCTAATCATTCCATTATCAACAATGAAGGCTATGGAACGTATCAAGCCCAATTGGGACCAGCTTGAGGAACTCCGAAAAGGAGCAGACTATGTTTCTATTCAAGTATTCACTAGGGATGTCAAGGAAGTCACTTCGGACGCACACGTTCGGCACTTTGCTCCTGGGTTGGGCGTCAACGAGGATCCAGTTACAGGTTCAGGCGCTGCATCCATGGGAAGTTACATGATTAGATACGGACTCATGGAGCCAACAATTCCTGTTACAAGCATTGTTGTTGAGCAAGGTCATTTCGTAGGACGCCCCGGCAAGATATTCGTGGAAGTTCAAGGCGACCGGGAGAAGATTCGTCAGGTAAAGGTCAGTGGCACGGGCGTTACTGTATTGAGAGGTGTTATTCGGATTTAGACGCGATAAATGCTTAGCTCCAAAGCCTTATTTTTGCTTGAAATTGCCTTCACATAAGTGAAGACGAATGCTGGATATTATGTCTAAAGCCATTGATGCCGTTACTGACAAGGATGTTGCTTTTGCAGATATAAGACAAGAGTCAAGAAATGGCACTCAGGTTATGGTTGTAAATGGTGATTTGCGTCGCTTGGGAAGAACCAACAGAGGGGGGACGGTTGCCCGTGTTCTTGTTGGTGAATGCTGGGGTCAGGCCTCAACAACACAATCTGTTACAAATGAGAGGTTGGACACCCTGCTCTCTGACGCTGTGAAAATGGCCAAAGCGAGCGCGAGGTTCTCACGCAAGAAGATTGAGCTTCCTAATGTAAACACTGAGGAGAAGTCAGTGTGGCAGTCAGTCAAAGAAGATCCGTACGAAGTGTCTACAGAAGAAAAGATCGATTTTACTTTGGCCTTGGACAAGGAATTGAAGATTGAGGATCGAATAATCAATACGAATGCATGGTATACTGATGGCAAGACGGTAATAAGATTGGTTAACTCGGAAGGTGCCAAACTTGAATGGGATGAAATTCGGGTTCGGTTCTTTGTCAATCCCGTTGCGCGCGAAGGCGAAAGAATGCATTATGATTACAACATTCTTGGAGGCCTTGGAGGTTTTGAGCTTACTAGAAATGTGGACATAGAAGAATTCTCGACGGAGCCTGCAAAAGGTGCGATAGAACTTCTGAAGTCTATAAAACCTCCCTCAGGAAATATCACGACCATCGTGGATGGAGAACTTGCTGGAATTGTGGCACATGAGGTGTGCGGACATGGTAGCGAGGCGGATGAGGTAGTAAAAGGGCGTTCATTTCTAACAGGATTAGTGGGAAAGAGAGTAGGCACGGATCTAGTGACCATGATCGATGATGGTTCACTTCCTGGTAAAGCTGGTTCGGTTCCCTTTGACTCCGAAGGAACGCCTGCATCGGAGACCTACATCATGGACAAGGGTATCTTCAGGGGCTACCTGCATACATTGGAAACTGCATCACTAATGGGTGTCAAACCAACTGGAAATGGCCGCGCGCAGGACTACAATCGTCGAGTCTTCGCTCGAATGACCAACACTTTCTTTGGGCCAGGTGATTGGGGCGTTGATGAGATGATAGAGGACACAAAGGATGGCCTGTATGTGCAGAAAGGAATGTCTGGAATGGAGGACGTTGTAGGTGGAGGAGTTCAAGTAAGTGCTCTGAAGGGCTATGTCATTAAGAATGGTGAAAAGACTCAACTTGTTCGCAGTGTAACGCTGGCAGGTAAGGTGCTTGATATCCTCAATACTGTAGACGCAGTGAGTAAAGAAATGTCCTTCTCAGGTGGCACTTGCGGAAAAGGCGAGGAGGATTATATTCCTGTAACAACTGGCGGTCCACACATGAGGGCCAAGATTATTGTCGGAGGTGGCTAGTGTGAAAGTAAGTGATGTTGCATCAGACCTAGTGGCCAAATCTGAGAGGAGCG
>JBHLND010000154.1:0-6700 GCA_048937485.1 Promethearchaeota archaeon | reverse complement strand
AAAGAAAGGTTGGACCATGAAAGAGAACGCGCGTTACATTATTCACAATATCTGCCACGTAGGGATCGTCAGAAGTGATATTGGTCACACATCTGTAGCCACCGCCTGCATTTGACTCATCGTCCCAAACATGCATTTCCTCTCCGTATACATGGGATCCCACAGCCTCAAGAATTAGAGATGCATTGTGATTTATGGCTGTTCCATCATAATCTGAGTCAGTTGCAATCCACAGGAACTTGCCATAACCGTACCAACTAGCAATCGCACTTACTTCGGCTGGAGTGTATCCAATGCCATCTGTGCTTCCTAGAATCAAGGCATCCGCATCAGCAAGAGCCGTAGCATTAATTCCGCCCTTCGCCCAGATTACCTCGTAGCCAAGTGCAGTCAGATTACCATCCAACCACATATCCTCTGTGACCTCAATACTGGATCTTGTGTTTCCATGGCTGTAGTCAATGACGATGACAGCAGAGGGTTGCGCCTCAATATGAACCGCAGGCACCGTCAGAATGCATGCTAGAACTATCATGGAAACAAATACTAGCTCCCTCTTCACCTTCTTTCACACCCAGGACACTATCTTCTATAGCATTTCTAGGATAAAAGGCTTGAGAGGAATTGAATCAGAATTTGTACCAGTGTTTATCAAGGAGGTTCGAGGGCGTTCTTTTCTTCAAGAACTCTATATCTGCGCATTCCGAGCTGCTTCCTGATCAGATATCCGCTCTGGAGCCTGAGAGCTTGGTCATTTCCTCTTCGACCTTCTTGCTACAGAAAGCAAGAAAATCGTTCTCTTGTTTAAAAAGAAAGAAGGGGGTATGCCACACCTGAACTATGGTATGTCATACACCCCAGTAGGCAAGTAGGAAATCCCACCAGCCCTGAATTGCAAATTGCATGTCACGATAGTAATCGCCATACCAAAACAGATTGTGCTCAAATGAGGCATAGGAACCAGGGAGAAATATACCCAGTCCTTCAGCAGACGAAAGAGCCCTGCTAGCTTTCACGTAGAGAGCCTGCTCCAGCATTCCAGCCAGTAGGGCGGCTCCAGGTACATTCCTCTTGGCTAAGGTATGTACAAAGGATGGCAAATCGATGTATGCCTCCCAACCATATTGAGACCAACCCAGATTGCCCGCCCCCTTTGCGGAGCTGATGATTCCGTGAACCCCCTCGTCGCCTTCCAGTAGCATCTCCTCCAGCGCACCAGCTACATAATAGAGCTGTTGGACAATGGATTCAACAGACTCCATGTCGATTGATGCGAGCTCCACAAGACGGGCTGCAGGACGTAGAGATTCATAGAATTCTATATAGCTGTCAACCATAACCACCGAAAAATCGTAGGCATCTAAAGTTGGATTTGCTGCCAGTGCTGCTAGCATTGGGATATATGGAAATCCCTCGTATGGGACATAGCCCTCTGTTGCTACTACGTAGTCTATGTCAAGGCCACTCCACACGTACTCGTAGACTACTTCAATCATTCCTTCAACACAGGCATCGAAAGCCAATATGTCCAGAGGAAATCCGAATAGAGCTTCAGAGATCTCCTGGTGTGTCAAGTGGTCCTCTGGATGTTCATCCCAGCAACAGCCGCGATGATCATCTCCGTGATCCCAAAGAATGAGGGCATAATGATTGGCAGGGTAGAGGTCGGTAGTGTAGTCAACGAACTCTTTGAGCGTAGACCAGTAGCCCATATTGACCTCCACTCCATTGAGCACAAACTCGTCAAGCTCCACAAGCCCACCTAGATTAACTCGATAGAGATTCGCTACACCATCGTAGCGATCCCAAAACACAACTATATTCACATCATCTGTGGACCCCACTGTCATCATGTCAGCAGTGTTCAAGTAAGCATAGTAATCGAGATCGTTGTCGCCGTCAAGATAGACCATGAATGTCCACTCATCAGCCTCCACTTCAGTGGCAGAAACAGGCAGAATTGGTAAGACAACTGCAATCATGAGCACAGCAATCAGCGGGAGAGAAAATCGTAGATTCTTCCTCATTATCTCTCACCTCGCCTTGTTCTGTGCGTTGAACTTGGATATAAGCTCTATTCACAATTGGGGGAGCGGTCAATCCTCAGTTGTTTTCATTATTGCATTGCCACGGCTTGGATCATGAGACTATTTAACCACCAGTACTCAGAGGCTCCACCTTTTCTGAGGTTCCGCAGTAGACGTAGTGGTGCATCAAACTGATGCTCAATTAGCCAACTCTGTTTCCCAGGTCTTGATTATTTCGTCGAGTTGCGTCCCCCGTATTTCTATTCTGCCAAAGTCAGATTCGCCTAATCCCCCTTCTGCGGCGAGCTGGAGATACGATATGTTGGACAGGTCCAGCCCTCCGATTCTTGTAGCTATACAATCAAGAGCAAGTGGGTCTTGGCTTGCAAGGATTGTATTGAGATTAAAGGGATCCTGAGCTGTTGTGGTGGTCATGTCAACGTCATTGCTTACGATAACGCCGTCGATGATGTTAAGGGCGGGTTTAATCACTGTGTTGATATCCACCAGACCTTGTGCTAGATTCGTATGGATCCTCTTCTTTTCACCTGTAGGACGCCACCACTTTTGATACGTAGGATGGTAGTACTTCCCTGTGGTGGTCAAGAACTCAGGAGAAAGCGGAATCGAAAAATCAGATGGGCGAGTATGAGAATATTCACCTTTTCCAGGAAGGACGCCCATCAGATTCTTGACGGCAAGACTCGCCCATTCAGCATGCCCCGGAACTACTCTATACAGCTTCAGTTTTGGCACATTGATTAGCACATCACATTCGAGAATGATTCTCGGGAATCGCAAGTCCTGAACTGACACCCCTCTCGGGACCGACACACTTGTCGTTTCGCTTTCGTTCAAATCTATCAGTTTCGCACTATATCTCTCAGCCAATTCTGCGTAGCCACCGATTCGAAAGGCCAGCTTTGTGTCAATTCCTCCTGAGCCTTCAGCAATGGCGAGGTCCAGTGAGCCCACTTTTTGACAAGTTTCTATCACGGCTTGAACAATTGGATAGTCTGTAGTGAGCCCAGTAAATGGAGGAAGACCAAACACTAGATTGGGCTTAATTACTACTTTGTCCTTTGGTTGTACAAAACGCTCAATCCCCCCAAGTAATTGAATTGCTTCCTCAACAGCGATTCTTATGTTATTGCTTTGCACAACTGACACAACTGCCATCCTTTCACCTCTCAACACTTATAATCATGGCCTTAACTGTCTCTCTCTTTGATTGATTTCAACTCTTTCACCTTAGTTCTCATTTGACTCAGAAAGATGAGCAGTAACAACGGAATAAAGAGGGGGAGGCAAGTAGAGCCCCCCTCTAACCAGGCACTATCGTTTCAGGTGATAATGACAGGCCCCACTGCAATACCGCTGACAAAAACTGTTGACCATGTTATTTGGCCATTCATATGCACTTTGTGACCAACCAAATCCGCATACTTGCCAGTTGCCATTGTTACTTCGCCATTCATCCGGAACTTCCAATTGGAAGAAACAGTATTACCTTTGTCAATTCCTGCTATCATATCACCATCCGCGTCCGTGATTTCCCAATACTCAGTGAAGAAATGCACTCGCCAGAAGAAATCATGCGGATTGCCAAGATCTTTGGACGGAATGGGTCCTGTAGCCCAGAATATCATTGTTCCGTCAATGTCCCCACTAATTGTACCCACCCAAATGGGATTGGCGGGATTTTCAAAGACACCTGGATTGAATGAAACATACATTTCGCACCGATACTGTGCTGCAGCGACATTAGGCACCAAAACCATAATGATTGTCAGCGCTACCATTGATACACTCAGCCGTTTCACCAAACTCACTCTATTCAGCTTCTTTCACCTCCTTATTCGTTCTCTCGAACCAACTATATGTAGAACTGATGTTTCGCATTTTACAATACACTAAGTAGGTTGCCACAACTAGCATATTGCGGCTCACACGGAGCTCTCCTAGGATATCAATTGGCGGGAGAGAGATAAGGCCAAAACATGCTGGAAATACGGATTGTCTGCAAAATCTGTACATACCCTCTGCAAAATGCGCACTCAGGAGGGAGATTTTTTAACAAACTGTTGGATGTAATTGCAGTAGTTGTTGGGAATGCAGTAGCCCAAAGGACCATCAAACTAATCCAGCAAAGGGAGTAGTTTCCTGTGTCAGCAGAAACGTGGTGAGCGGGTTGGATCCAATGGATTGGGCCTTGGTATGTGAACTATGCGGCAATGCCAGGACACCATACAAAACACTAGCAAGAAAGTTCAATGTTTCAACTAATACTGTAAAGAATCGAATTAACAGACTTCGTGAAAAAGGAGTGATTAAGAAATTCGGCATCTGCGTAAGCATGGAAACTTTGGGCGCGGAGTACATAGCGGGCTTTGTAACCACCGATGGGTCTGAGAATGCAATAGAACTCATGAAGCAGATTGCCAGCCAACCAGTGGTGGGCGAAATCTATCGTACTACTGATAGACGATATGAATACGCTGCGATGGTGATAGGTGCAAGCGAAACTTTGGGCTTCAAACGCTTTCTGGCAGACCTTGACAGTGTTACTAAGGTTGAGATGAGGCCAATTGTTTTTCTCTTTCCAAACAAGCCGCCAAGCTTCTATCTGAATACAAGAGGGAAGAGGGTCACGTTTACCCGTGACGAACTTCGTCTGCTAAAGTGCTTGACTGTCGATTCTCGACTGCCTATTTCCCAAATCTCCAAGCAAACAGGACTCACTCCAAGGCGGGTCCGGAAAATGCTTCGTGGCTTGGAAGAGGGGGGTGGTATTCATACCTATGCTATCTACGATGTATTTGCATTGGGAGATATGGAATTCAGAATGAGGATTTGCTACGACGAATCACAAACCACTGGGGAGGATGTTATCATAGGGCTATATGAGAGGTATCCAGAGAAATTCTGGTGGGCAAGTATAACCACCAATGAGCCAATCGTTGATGTGGGTCTAATAATTAATCGTCCGGGCGAGGGTCCGCCAATTACCAGTGAGGTCAAAGCAGCAGCTTCTACTCGGTCAGTGGAAGACTTCGTTTCCTACCCCAGGGTTGTGAGTGGAATAAACCGGCAAAATCGTCATTTGTGGAACCTGTTTCAGGAGGCAGGAATCTAGGGCCAAAAGCTCGCTCCCTTTGTTCAATGGCATTGATTGATATGGTAGGCATTGATGCAGTATGTCTTTCTTCTGTTTCACTAGCATTGTTCCTCTACATTCTCTTGAATATTCGCTGGGAGCCAGCTTTAATAGCAAACTTCTGTATATATTGCAATAGTTGTTGGGAAAAGAATAGCCCAAAGGACCATCAAACTAATCCGGCCAAGGGAATAGTTTCCTGAGTCAGCAGAAGCGTGGTGAGTGAGTTGGATCCAGTAGATTGGGCATTGATTTGCCAGCTGTCTGGCAATGGAAGGATGAGCTATCAGACGCTTGCTAGAAAGCTCCGCATTTCCCCCAATACAGTCAAGCATCGTATCAGTAGACTTCGTGAGAACGGTGTAATTACAGGCATTGGAATTGTTGTGAGTATGGAGATGCTCGGCGCAGAACATGTGGCGGGCGTAATCTCCACAGACGGGACCGAGAAAGTGATTGAGTTCATGAAGCAGGTAGCTAGAGAGCGTATAGTGTGTGAGATCTATCGCACTGGCGATATGCGCTATGAATACTGGGCCATGGTGTCAGGCGCTTCTGAAACATTAGGGCTCAAGAGGTATCTTGAAGGGCTCACCGGAGCGGTTGAGGTAGAAATAAGACCAGTCGTCTTTCTGTTTCCCAACAAACCTCCGACCTTCTATCTGAATACGAGAGGGAAGAGGGTCACGTTTACCAATCATCAGTTGCGAGTGTTAAGGTGCTTGTACCAGGATTGTCGAATGCCAGTTTCCCAAATGGCAAGGAGCACCGGTCTCACACCAAGACGAATTCGGAAAATCCTCCAGGAGTTGGAGGAGGGTGGTGGTGTCCACAATATCGTTGGCTACAATATATTCGCAATGGGAGATATGGAATATAGGCTTAAAATCCACTTTGATGAATCACAGGCAAATGGTCGGGAGATCATTATGAATCTTTATCAGAAATACCCAGATGACTTTTGGTGGTCAAGCATAACCACAAATGAGCCGATTGTTGATGTCGGTCTAATCATCGATCGTCCAGGCAAAGCAGTACCTATTATTCGGGATCTTAGAGAAGTTGCATTCATCACGTCAGTAGAGGATTACGTATCCTATCCCAGAGTTGTCGGCAATGTTAGTCCACTCCGTTGCAAATTGGAGGAGATACTGATTGAGGCGGGCTTAATGACTGAGTCTGAGATAATCAGAAGGCCTCCCAAACTCATTGATACGAAACCACAAAACTCTGGAGAGAGTAACGGTTAAAGATTATTGCTCAGATCTTCGAATGTCTTGAATGCTAATGCAGTAACCAATCGCACCTGCACCACGGCAGTTCTATTAATTTCTGTGGAATAGAATTCTGTCACAGTGCGTACCGGTGCCTGTCAATGAATTCCCGACGTTTTGATGCAAAGAATCGCTTTTGATATCAGCTGGAACGAGTCCTGTACAGCATCGAAACCCCCACCAGCGCAAGTAGTATACCCACAGGAGTAATACAGAATTTAAGGAATAGAATGAAGGAGTAT
>JBHLND010000153.1:0-6725 GCA_048937485.1 Promethearchaeota archaeon | reverse complement strand
ACGATACACTTGAAGTATCTTCACATGTTATGTCAGAGTCCGGCAATTTCACATTTGGAATCTCTAGCTATTTTGGGTTATGGTGGCTAGACGAATTTCATACCGGCAATTCAACTGACATAGTTGATGGAAGAGAAGCAACCCATGGTTTGAATATCTCTATGGACTGGGTGAGGGGCTCAACAGACAAATGGATTGTGCAGAGTCGCCTAGCGCTTGAAGTGAGGCTTTTATCCTTCGCCTCGATTGTCATTGAGAGTGTCACTGTCAAAGCCCGCTCTTCAGAGAGCCTCTATCCATTGACCATTGACTTCCAAGACAAGACTGGTCAGAGCTTGTACAACATTAGGGAAACTAGGTGGCTCACTGAAATTCCAGTAGCGAATCTAACTGGCGTAGATCGAAATAGGACCGCGGCGCTAATCCAATGGTTTCCATATGAAACGGTCTATGTTCCAATGGACATCTATTCCGTTGAGTATGGTTGGCTAAGCGCTATCATCCTGAGTTCCATCACCTACATTGAATTTAGAGAAATTGGCAGATTCGATTCAAGCGTCACAATGGATCTAGGCAAGCTGTTCTTGATCAGAATGAATGTCATCCGCCTTGATGTTGAAATGAATCAAGATGTCCTGCTCAATGTGCATATAGAGGGTCCGTCATATCTGGCTAACCTCTCCTCCATATACTACCTGTATTGGATTAGTAACTATATGCCTGATGCTCGCATCACCACTTTCTATATCCCGGATGATATTGAGCTTCTAGAAGTCCTCATAGTTCTCAATGTACCTGGATATCCCCGGTTTCAAACACTCGCGGAAGTCACTGGAAGCAACCATCTATCACTTAACGCCCACTTTCCTTTTCATTCAGTATTCGGTATTGCATTTGATATCGTTCAGCTTTTCCTAATCCTCCTGACAATCAGCCTTCTAGTAGCAATGTATGTCAGTCTAAGACGTTCTCTGCATCCCCTACCGTTGACAAGTTGGATACGGCGTGAGAGATTCCTGCCAACTCTGCTATTAGTTCTAAGCTATATTCTTCCTTGGACCTCGACGAAAGTTGTCATGAGTAGCTCAAAAGGCCCTCTCACGGTCTGGAAGAGCCTGTTTCTGCCTATCGGAGTGGAAGCTACTACCGCAGGCCAAGGCGATATGGTCCTCACTCTATTTGGTATTGAATATGCGCAACGGATGGAATCATTATCTGATATTTGGAATGCTGCAGGGTTCTTCCCAATCGTCCTACTTCTGTTTTGGCTACCCATGGTCATAGTGCTCTACCAGTACATCCACGATAAGCCGATGAAATTCAATCTGTGGACAATACTCCCTGTTGCTACTCCCGCTTTGGTTGGAATCATAGTAGTTTTCACCGCCACTAGTGGGCAGATACTGCTCGGATTTGCTCCTGCCTTTCTCTCTCTTATCGTCGTTTTCCTTCTAGGAATAACCCGAACAGACAAATGGAATAATGTAGCAAGACACGTGGGTCGGTAGTAAAATGGGGTCCAAAGCACGAAGCGAGAAACTCCCACTTGTGCTGGAGCTAGGTCCAACCACGTGGAGAGTCTTAATTGCGCTATTGGCTGCAAAAGCACCTATCAGTGCGAGAGAGGTTGGTCGAAGGCTCGGCATGAGCAGTCACACAGTAGCAATCTACCATCTTGAGAAGCTCGAGTCTCTTGATATCGTTGAGAAGAATATGGAGGGCTCATACACAGTGCGCTCAAATGCCGACCTCGGATTTCTTGACAATTTCCTCTATGTGAAGCACAAGATTATCCCCAGGGTCCTCTTCTATGCTGTCGTCGTCACTGGACTCCTTGTTTTCTACTTACTCTTTGCAGGATTCGACTATAGTATACATGGTCTCTTCGCATTGACAATCGGCACCATAGCTGCTATCTTCTTCTGGGCCGAGGTCTTTCGAATATGGTCTGGACTTGTTTAACTGTCATATCTCAATCCGTTTCAACACCTGTGCACTGCTGACTCATTGTCTGATTTAATGGTCTGCTCCTTGTCCCACAGCTTGTTTGTTGACCTCCTTCATAATGGTTATAGGGAATGATTGTTACTAATTAGGGCGCTTGTTATGGAGGCTTATTGCATTGTCAGATGAAGCTTTCAAGGAATTGCATCTAGCCAATTCAGCGAAAATCGTTGAGAATCCGCCCGGTCCACGATCGAGAGAGATGCTAGCAAAACAGAATGATGTAGAGAGTGAAGCAGTTTCGTATCCAAAGGCGATTCCAGTTGCCTTTGAGGAAGGAAGGGGTGCAACTCTCAGGGATGTAGATGGGAATATCTACATTGATTTCTTTTCTGGAGCCGGAGTTGTGAATGTTGGACACTGCAACCCTGAGGTAGTTCAGGCGGCAAAAGAGCAGATGGGTAGACTCACTCACACCCTTGACTTCCCAACGCCAATCAGAATGGAATTCATTGATGAAATGCTATCAGTGCTCCCAACGAAACTGAGGAAGAAGGCCAAACTGCTTATTGTCGCCCCAACTGGTTCAGATGCAGTTGAGTCGGCAGTGAAACTAGCGAAGTTCAATACTGAGCGAGTCGGAATGATCTCATTTGAAGGAGCATACCATGGTATGACCGCTGGTGCAATAACTCTGACAGCAAACAAAGCCTTGAAGCAGTATATAATGCCCATGATCCCTGAGGTGCACTTTGTACCCTACGCATATTGTTATCGCTGTGCCTTTGGAAAGGAGTATCCAGATTGTGACCTTGAATGTGCCAAGTATGTCGAACACATATTGGAGGACCCCAAATCAGGAGTTGTTGACCCGGCAGCCATCATCATTGAACCCGTTCAAGGGGAGGGTGGATCACTTCCCGCCCCTGACAGGTTTCTCAAAGAAGTCAAGAGAATCTCAAAGGACTATTCCGTTCCACTCATTGTCGATGAGATTCAAGCAGGAATGGGTAGAACGGGCAAGATATGGTCCTGTCAGCACTCAGGGATTACACCTGACATCATGACGATTTCAAAGGGAATTGGCGGCGGTCTCCCATTATCAGTCTTGGTCTTTGATGAGAAACTTGACACGTGGGAAAAGGGTACACACGTAGGAACCTTCAGAGGTAACGTCGTTTCGCTTGCAGCTGCAGTTGCTACTCTCAGATTCATCAAGAAACATAAGCTGTGGGAACATGCTGCTAGACTCGGCGAAGAGATATTTCTACCTCGGCTCCAAGAGATTCAAGAAGAGAGCAGATTCATTGGAGACACTCGAGGGAAGGGATTGATGGTGGGCGCCGAGTTCGTCAAAGACAAGACAAGCAAGACTCCCTGGACTGAACTTGCGAAAGAGATTCGGACAGCATGCTACAAACGAGGACTCATAGTTGAGATTGGAGGGCATTTCTCCAATGTCATTCGGTTCATGCCTCCGCTCGTTGTGACAGAGGAACTAGCAGAAGCAGGGCTAGAGATATTCGAGAAGGCTGTAAGAGAGGTCGAGGCAGCCCAACGAAAAGCAGGATTCATCCCGACGGTGCATGGTTGAAAAGTGATGACAACAGACTATCATATGCACATTCGCAGTGCTAGACTATCACAGGTTTCCAGCAGCTTGACGGAAATTCAATCCAGTTCAGGACCTGGCTGACTGAGAGCCTTCAAACAGAGCAATACGAGGATGTGGGACCATGGAATGGCTTCTCGAAATTGCTGCTTGCCAGGTGTCTGGCTTGCTCAGGATAGCCAGACTTGACATCTTCACAGAGGCTGTAAAAGAGGTCGAGACCGCCAATTAGAACGCGAATCCACTATAATTGCATTGCAGTAAACAAGGTCTCTCGTCCTGTTTGCCAGTTTAGTCGATGAGTATATATCCGAAGCTGCAAAACACAAACCAACTTCGTGTTAAGGAGGAGGTAGTATATGCGCCGCAAGACTACATT
The DNA here is from genome assembly GCA_048937485.1 of Promethearchaeota archaeon. GTDB lineage: Archaea > Asgardarchaeota > Thorarchaeia > Thorarchaeales > Thorarchaeaceae > SMTZ1-83. Next base: position 2,790 of record JBHLND010000153.1, on the reverse strand, counting down.
CTTTTTGATAGCAATTCTATGCCTAGGTATATTGTTTCAAAGCAGAATTGAAACAGCTCTGGAACTAGTAGAATCAACACATGAAACTGGAATACAGATTGAGAGACCGACCAATAGCCTCTCACTTGACGTGAGTGAGCAGATGTGGAATCTCACTCTTGGCGGGAGTAATTCCGATTACATAAACGCCATGTCGAACTGCTCAGATGGCGGGTATATAATGGTTGGATACACATCCAGCTATGGTGTGTCTTACGATCTCTGGCTAGTAAAGGTCGCTCAAGATGGTACCTTTCTGTGGAATCGGACATACAACAAGACCTTCCTGGTTGGCCAAGATGTGATAGAATGCGCTGACGGGGGTTTTGCAATTGCCGGCTATTATGGGGATATCATTTTCAACAAGGAAATGTTCCTACTGCGAACTGACGCAGATGGAAATCATCTCTGGAATAATACCTTTGGTTATACAGGTGATGATACCGCTCAATCCGTTCTTGAAATCTCTACAGGCGGATTCCTGCTCTCTGGAGTCATTTACGAGGCTGACCCAAGTAATCATGCTGGAATTCTACTCTGGACCGACGCTTCTGGAAATCATGTACGAAACGCAACGTACACTTTCAGTGACATTGTGTACCTCATGGATGCAATCGAATGCTCGACCGGGGGCTTTCTAACCGTGGGCACAAGGATGAATGGCTGGCCTGAGATACTTGCCATGCACGTTAACAACTATGGCTCCATTTACTGGTTCGATTTCTACGGTGCTGGATATGCGCTGAGTGTCATTGAGAATATCTACGGACGGTATTCGCTCACTGGAGTCACTACTAGTGGAACCTTCTTCAAGGAATTGAATACTGATGGAGAAGAGCAACGGTCAGTAGAATATACCCTTGGAACCCCCAATTCCTACGGAGCAATGATAGTAGAACATCCACTCGGAGGCTATGTGATTGTGGGCGGATCTAATGTATATGAGGTAGTCCAAAATACTACTATTCTCAGGATAGGCGCACAGGGCAATGAGCTCTGGAATGCAAGTCTGGATTTTGATATACTCTCAGGGAGTGGCGCAACAGGTGTGTTTGTTGCTGAAGACAATAGTATAGTAGTTGCAGGGACCAGGGATATGATGGGGCCACATCCAAATGGGTATCTTCTCTCTATGCCATCTTTCTATTGGGTTGACTCCCCGGAAGATGTGAGTGTTGAGAGGGACATGGGATACACCCTCGATGCAAATACGAGTATGGATATATTTGCAGACACCTGGTGGCTTGGCAACACACTCTTGGAAGTTGACGAGGACGGATTCATCACAACTCCTGCACCATTACCCCTTGGTGACCTTGAATTCAATCTCTACGTAATGGATCCACTTGGCAGAGAGATATCCGCGAACTTCTGGCTTCATGTGGAGGATAATCTGGCTCCCCAATGGATAACTCCACCGACAAATCAAGAGCATGAATTCGGTACCATCTTTGAATATGACCTCCAAGCTGTAGACACATCTGGAGTCACCTACTGGATTAGTGATACTGACAACTTTGAGCATCTTGGCGATGGCTATATCGTGTCAAGTAGTGTCCTTCCATTGGGTGAGTATCCTCTACGAATGAATGTCAGTGATACCTATGGGAACATGGCCTCTGCATTGTTTACTATCACAGTATCAGATGCAACCACTCCATCTCTTGACAGTCCTCAGGATATAATCAAAGAATACTCAGTAACTGGCTCCATACTCCAATGGACCTGCTCTGACCTCCTACCAGACTACTTCATCATCACACGCAATGCCGTCACAATAGAATCAGGTGCCTGGAATGGAACCAACCTAGAAGTACGTCTGGATGGTCTTGCTCTTGGTGCCTATACTTTCAGTCTATTCGTCAATGACACATCTGGAAATAGTGCCGAGGACGGTGTGATTGTGACTATAGCCGATCTGATTACACCCACAATTGACCATCCCGCTGATATCTGGTATTTGGAAGGAAGCCTGGGGAACATGATCACCTGGTCGCCGGACGACCTCTTTCCAACCGAGTACAGCGTATTTGTCAATGGTGTCGAGGCTGAATCAGAAGACTGGGATGGCTCAAGCATTTCCTACTCGGCCGATGGCTTAGCTGTTGGCGTTCATAACTTCACACTTGTGGTGATAGACATCAATGGCAACTCTGCAATTGATTCAGTCCAAGTTGCTGTGATTGATTGGCCTGATGGATTGCCAACAACAACGACCGCCAGTACAAACACAACTGATCCGTTCGAGTACATCCGAGGAGTGGAAGGAGCACTAGGTCTCGGTTTGATTGTTGTGGGTTCTTTGGCAGGTCTAGCTATCATAGTTGGAGTTATCAATATCCAAATGATGCGAAAGATGAAATCCGGCAAGTAATATCTGGATGCTACGGGAGTCAGATTGAACTGACTCCCTCCTATGGGGCGGATTAGTCTGGAGACCGAATCTTCGGACAGACCCTCCTAATCTGCCTCAGCTAATAGTAGCAAAACACGTGAGAAGAATCATTCTAATATCAAAGATTCCTTGTAAATTCATGCCAACTGTTGACGTTAAGATGTGGACGGGTGTATCAACAGAGGCCGCGGAGAAGATAATCTCCGAGATTACGAAGGTCTTTGTTGGTCTCGGAATTCCAAAAGAAGCTGTTGAAGTCATTATTCTAGAAACTCCTAAGACCCATTGGGGAATCGGGGGAGAGCCAGCCTCGAAGGCTAGACCAGATGCAAAATCTCCCTGAAGGACTCTCTCGC
>JBHLND010000152.1:0-6755 GCA_048937485.1 Promethearchaeota archaeon | reverse complement strand
CGGGCGTGGGATCATCATCTACGGTGCATGTAACATTGACACTGTCAAATGGGGTCGTGATAATCAGCGCAATCCTCGCGATACCTGAGATCTTATTATAGTTGGTTATGTCATCAATCACAAAGAAGACATAGTCCAAGAAGAAGAACTGTCGGCTTGTGATGTGAGTAAGTCCTTCTTCGGTTGTTACGTTTGCTGTGATTGTACGATATCCATTGGAGTAACGGCTACCGTTTATCGTATAGACATCTAGTCCAGCTGACACCATAGTATTGTTGTATTCTTCAGCGATTTCTCCATCCACGTAGATAGTGAGATTGACTATTGCATAGTCTGAGGTGATATTCAGTGTGAAATCGTCCATTCCTGTGAAGTTCGCATTTTCCTCAGGAGAAATGAATTCCACGTGCGGATAGCCATGATTGTCTACAATGAAGATATAGTTGTAGGTCTCGAGAATCTCCTCGCCAGTCATGTTGTAGTCTACTTCAATTGCGAACAGATGGCTTCCCTCGTCAAGACCTGTTGTATCCAGCTCAAGGATGTGAACTCCGTCAGCGAAGTATGTTCTATTGTATGCAATGTATAGAATCTCGCCATCCACAAGCACAGTAATATTCGCAAACCCAAAGTCGGAAGCCAAGTCCACTGTCAGATTAAAGATTCCAGTCACTACGGTATTATTGGTCGGCGACAGAAGGTATAGGGTGATTGGCTGGTCATCGTTGTCAACCAAGAATTCGTAGTAGTAGACGTATGTTTCTTGAACGTTTATGACATGGTACTCAAAGACAATCGTGAAATTTAGGACTCCTTCCCTCAGGGTCAGAGTGTCGATATGAATCACCTGAGCAGAGGCAGGAACCAAGACACCATCATATCCGGTATATGCCGTACCTTCAATCAGGACAGTCAGGTTTACGAAGTCAAAGTCTGAAGTTATGCTCAAGATGAGATCAAGGGTTTCCGTTACAACGCTCCCGTTGGTTGGGTCGATCAACGTCATATCTAGATTCGGTCCAACATTATCTACAAAGTACACAAGATAGACTGATTCCCTCTCATTCTCAGTTTCATTCTCCATGAGCAATGTGAAGTTTAGATTACCTTCAGAAAGAATCCCTGTGTTAACAGTCACATTCTGGAGCCAGTTTGTGCCCGCACCAATCGGAGTCTTGTTGTATGCTGGATATATGGCATTCTCGATGAAAAGTGTAAGATTCAAGGGTCCGAAATCTGAGGTAATATCCAAACTTATGTTGAACACTCCTGATACTCCGCTGCCATTGACTGGACTTAGCAGATTTATCGAAATGTTATCTGATGCAAATCCTGACGGGACCAAGGTTTCAGACACATTGACCTGGGCTTTGCTGCTGTTGAGGTTTGCTGTCGGTAATGTTTGGACTGATCCAAAGACCAGTGCAGTTAGGAGCAGTAGTGTTAAGATTCGAGTTTTCATCCGCATCATGGAGCCTTCCTGATACCCAGTACTATATGGCGGGCGGTTGGGGCGACAGGATTGAGCCCGTTTTTAAAGCTAGCGCCAGTATCAAAGTCGTACGACTCAAGAAGGCTACTTCAATTCACATCCCTTATATTGGGCAAAAAGGCTACAACACCTAATTTGCTCACTATGGCAGAGAACTGCAAGAGGAGCTAATCAAGAGTAAGGAACATTCACTCCAATGAGCACTTCCGGCATTGTTACTAACATCCAAAGATGTTCAACAGAGGACGGTCCTGGTATTCGTACAACCGTCTTCTTCAAAGGATGTCCATTGAGGTGTATCTGGTGTCACAACATCGAAACAATTGAAGCAAAGCCGCAGGTAGTGTGGTATCATGCGAAGTGCATTGGCGACAAAGCATGCATCGAAGCCTGTTCCGAGGACGCATTGGAGCTTACTACCGATGGAATGCAAATTGACAGAGAACGATGCCAAATATGCCGGACTTGCGAGGAGGCCTGTCCAACCGGGGCAATCAAGCTGATGGGTCACACCTGGAATGCAGATGACCTAGTTCAGGAGTTACTGCGTGATAAGGTGTTCTTCTCCACCTCAGGTGGCGGTGTTACATTCTCGGGTGGCGAAGCGACATATCAGGCTGATTTCATGATTGAAGTAGCTGAGGGACTCAGAGCAAACGGTGTACAGGTTGCCCTTGATACCTGCGGCTATTGTAGTGAATCAGTACTTCGCCATGCTCTTGCTGTTGTTGATTTGGTTCTTTTTGACTTGAAGGTGTTGGACAGTAAGAAGCATCTGGAATTCACAGGAGTTCCAGTGGAAACCGTGCTCGCCAATGCAAAGATTGTGGCTGAGTCGGGTCTTCCAATTTGGATTCGAACTCCAGTTATTCCGGGCTACACAGATGGCGAGGATAACATTAGAGCCATTGCAGGATTCATTGTTTCCGAACTTGTAAATGTTGAAAGGTTTGATTTGCTGGCTTTCAACAAGATGTGCATCGACAAGTATGCGCTATTTGGGCTTGAGTATCCACTAAGGGATTTGGATTTGATAAAGAGAGAAACCATGGTTCGTTTGGCAGCCATCGCGAGAGAAGAGGGGGTTGTAAACGTGGTTTGGTCGGGAATGATCAAGAGGGAGGATGGAAAAGAAAAAAGAGAGAAGAAAAGGGCGGGCCAACTCTATCAATGACTTGTTCACTACCCAGACTTGGAGAACGCGGTGACATTTCTATGCATCAACGTGGGAACCAGAGTTTTGCCAAACCGCAACCCTTTTTCTTCGGAGCGCTCTGACGCGATTGAGGATTTCTCTTGAAGACGTGGGACTTTGTATCAAAAGACAACCGCCCGATTGTCATTCGTCATGCTGGACCACGTGATGCAAAAAACCTCCACGCCGGTTTCGAGTCAGTTGTAGACGAGGGAATCTGGCTGCCTACTTTCGTGTGTAACAGTAGTATCGCTGATTGGGTAAATTGGATTGAACGCACGCAAATCAACAGAGATATCCTTCTGGTTGCAGAGGTAGACGGAAACTATGCGGGACATCTAACTCTCCAACCCGAGGAATGGATGGCTTCAAGACATGTAGCAAAGTTAGGAATTATTGTTGTCAAGGATCATCGTAGTAATGGAGTTGGTCGTGCCCTCATGCTGGCTTCAGAAGATGCGGCGCTGGATGCCGGCTATTCAAAAATAATCCTAAGCACCTTCGAAGACAATCATCTCGCAAGGCCTCTTTATGATTCTCTGAACTACCGAATTGTGGGAATCCGAGAACGCCATTTCAAAATGTCCAAAGGCTATGTCAATGAGATTCTAATGGAGAAATGGCTTAATCCATAGTACCACTACATTTTGGAGCCAATTCCCACTCGATTTGCTTATGCCTAAGGCCTAAATAGTCGAAAAGCTATTGGTTGCAGAGAATCCACCTATTCAAATAACTGGTTGGTGATTCGATGTGGCGCGAGATTACTGAGTATTTTCACGAGTCGCCTCAAAGACTGAAAGTAGCCCAAGCTATTGTTAGACACGGATTTCGAATTGAAGAACCCGGAGTTGTCAAGTGCGGAGAAATTCGAATTCCACTGAAGGCTCTTGGAGATTCACTGGGCATTGACAGACGAACAGTGAGAGCCACAACTGAAGACATTTGTCAGGATGACCGTCTCTGCCAATTCTTTCAACGCTTGGAGCCAGCTGGACCCTCCCTGGAGCGAGTACGTGAAGTTCTTGGATATGGTGTTGTAAAGATTCATGTTGACTCTCCACAAAATGCAGGCATCCTTTCCGAAGTAACTTCAACAATCGCCGGATATGGTATCTCCATTCGTCAGGTACTTGCTGAAGATATTGAGATTTACGAAGATCCTTGCCTAAAGGTCATAACTGACGAGCCGCTCCCTGGACGAGTCATCGAAACGCTTGCCGCAGTTAGGGGAGTAGTCAGAGTAGTCATTGAGAAGTGAATGACTCCAAGTGCCCCTTAGGAAGGTTGAAAAACACCGCGAAATGCCATTCGCTGAGCGTTTCCTGATATGGATGACAGCCTAGAAACAAGGACAGAGGATTTCAAAGTCCCCCCTCATCCCAGTGATGACCAGCAGGGAATGTATCAGGTTTGGATGCTCGCAATATCACTAAGCATTTTGCAGATTGGCTTTGGAATAATTACGCCAATCTTCCCGTTCTACATAGATGAACTTGGAGTAGGCGGATTTGAACTTGGAGTGCTTGCTGCATCATTCGCTGTAACAAGGATCCTTCTCGCCAGTCCTCTTGGTGGTTCATCTGACCGTTTTGGTCGAAAGCCAATCCTCGTCATTGCATTGTTTGGTTTCGCGATTGCCAACTTCATCTACGCGGCAGCTCAGGACATCTATGTGATGATTGGGGCCCGTGCATTGGAAGGTGCAGTGTCAGCAGGTTTCTTTCCAGCTGCAAACGCATTCGTGTCGGATATGACAACTCCGGAGAATCGTGGTGCGGCAATGGGCTACATAAGCATGGGGAATATGATTGGCTTTCTTCTAGGGCCAACCTTGGGCGGCGTTCTAGCTCAATATCTTGGCACACGAATTCCCTTCGTGGTTGCAGGGTTTGTCACACTTGCTACGCTGGTAATTCTATATCTTATCGTGAAAGAGCCTGAACGAAGGTTCCTGTCCCGGAAGGAGAAAGTTCCAATTAGGGACGCATTGGGTCAACAAAAAAGGCCCTATGCAGTTCTTGCTCTGACAATGTATGCTAACATGTTTGCCATAGGAATTCTTGAAGTCGCTTTCCTACTTGACGCTGTCCAAAGATTGGACATCCAGCCAATTGAGATTGGAGCCTTCTTCGGAGTACTGGGAATAATCACCATAATTGGCAATATAGGCTTTGGAAAGCTATCTGACAGAATTGGAAGAAAGTGGTTGATAACAGTTGGATCCTTCATCGCCGCAGTCTCTCTATATCTGTTCATGACTGTCAACGACTTGGTGGGACTTGTTGCGGTAGGTATTGTCCTTGGAATAGCAATGTCAATGAGAGGTCCGACAATTCAAGCTCTGATTGCAGACTTGACAGATCCAAGAGCCTACGGGAGCGTAATGGGTGTGTTTGGTGCAGTAAGTAATGCTGCGTATGTAGTAGGCCCTGTCCTTGGCGGCAGATTGTATGATGACACTGGCAGTGCAATGTCCAGCTTAGCAATAGCCGGAATTGTTTCAATTATGGGAGCCGTCGCCGCAGGGACAGGCTTGCCTGCTGACAGACCAACTACAATGGAATCTCCATCAGAAGAAGACTCTCAATTATAATTAGAATATCTCTGCCGCAACATATGCAACCACGCTGGATTTGTCTCCTGTGACATCACCAGAGTTTGTGTACTTCAGAAGTTTGAAACGGGTTGCTCCTCTCTCCTTGGCAAATAGCATGGCAATAGCAATCGGGCCAGCTCCACATATGCTGATTCTATGCTTTTTCACAAAATCGAGAAATCCTTTTGGATCCAGGAATTCCAGAAATTCCATTGCCTGGTTGTCCTTCTTCTTGGCCATATCCGCTGACTCGAAGTGAGTGAAGTCTGAACTTGCAATGACCAGGATATCTCTCTCTTCAGCCAACTCTGCCAGTGTCTTCGCAATTGATTCACATATTTCAAAGGTCGGTCCCATTATGCTGATTGGCACGAAGCTGAAACTCTCACCAAAGACGAATTGCAGGAATGGCAGTTGAACCTCTATGGAGTGCTCTCTGCCATGAGCAAAGCAATCGTTTGAAACATTGGAATTCTTCTCAATTATTGCAGATCCCAATTCCGTGTCGAAAGTCACTTGTCCAAACGGAGTTTCCCAGTTGTCATTGCAGATGGCAATCCTTGCCCCCAATCCCTGATGATTTGGGCCCAAGATGACAACATGGTCTGGCAAGCCGTCCTCAAAGATACTTAGGTACGAATGTGCGGCAGGCATCCCTGAATAAACGAACCCTGCATGAGGTGAGATTACAGCCTTGAGTCTTCTAGTTGACCCAGGGTCCCCCTCAGGAACCCGCCCCGGTCCCAAGCCCTTCAAGAAACAATTCTCGATTCGCTTTCTCAGCAAATTTGGTTCTCCTTCATAGAAGCTTCCTGCAACAACCGGCATTCGTGTCACTAGACCACCCGCCACTACAAAAGACTCGGTGCGAAAAAAGCCTTTGCCCCGCTTCGATGGGCATGGCTAATAGGGCATTACATTCAGAGTGCTCTTAGAACCTCATCAACTACATTGTCATACTTGACCTGTCTAGTTGCCTTTGAACTCATGTCTCTTAGGCTGATCACGCCCTTCTCCAAATCCCGCGGTCCCACAATCACAACAAATCGTGTCGTCTTTGAATCTGCTATGTCAAGCAGCTTCTTCAGAGGTTTCTCCATCAGGTCAGATTCGCAGGAAAGACCTTCTCGTACAAAACGAGTTTGAAGATCCATGGCCAATTTTACCATCTCACGGTTAATTGGCGCGATGAATACATCCAGAGTAAGCTCTAGGTCCTCAATCTTCTCCCTCGGCATCAAAATGTCGACAAGACGATCCACACCAAGAGATATTCCAGTAGCAGGCGTGGGAGAACCGCCGAACTTCTCGATGAGATTGTCGTATCGACCGCCGGCTCCAATGGAACCTACTTGTGGTTTGCCAAGAAATGCTATCTCAAAAACAGGTCCGGTGTAGTAGTCAAGACCTCTTGCCAGTGACATATCAAACTCCACTAGTTCCTTTACACCACACTGCTCAAAGATCTC
>JBHLND010000151.1:0-6768 GCA_048937485.1 Promethearchaeota archaeon | reverse complement strand
CACCAGCTCCGTTCTCGCGCTCATCAGTCTTGTTCCCAACAAACACGATTACGCAGTCTGGAGCATTCTGTTTCAGACGTTCAATCCAGTCAGAAAGGCGTTCGAGAGAGAAGTACCTAGTTGCGTCATAAACTGCAAGGGCAACTCTTGAGCCCTTGAAGTAGTCTGCCACCACATCCCTGAAGCGGGGTTGGCCGCCAAGATCCCAGAGCATTAGTCTGGCCGAACCACTTGCGAATGTTACCTCTTTTGAGGCGAAGTTGACACCGATTGTCATCTTCATGTTTTCGTCAAAACGATTCTCAGTATAGCGAACAGTGATGCTGGTCTTCCCAACACCACCTTCACCTATTAGAACCGTCTTGAAGATAGGACTTCTCATGGCCATTTCGATGAACCTCATCTATGCGGTACCAAGCATCTTGTCGGCGCGACCTGTGATTCCAAGCCAGAACACAAGGAAGGATAGGAAGAGTACTGAGCTTGGTACAATTCCAACTATTGTCATTGAGCCTTCTGTTACCGCTCCAATTAAGCTTCCTATGACAAGCAAAACAAGTCCCAAGCCTATGAACAGAGGTCTACTTCGGCCGAGAGCATCAGCTTTTCTCATCCTTGACCAGAGAAGGAAGTAAAGACCAAGTGGAACTAGGTTCTGCACCATATTCGTGATCCCATAGATTGGGCCGTACCCAGCAATATCATCGATTGGCGTAGGAAAGTTCAGAATTACATAAACGAGAGCAGGAGCTGCTATCAGAATTGGCAGTAGCAGTATTCGCTTCCAGTCGAGCGCAACAAATGCACTGAGATTTATGAACATCATTGCCAAGAGACCTAGAATTGAACTTGTGTAATCATTCAAGTCGCCTGTCAATGCACCAAGTGAGGTTAAAGCCACTATGATGTAGCTTACAGAACCAATGATGAAATACAGAGCGAGTAATCCAGTCGCGGGATTTCGCCTTTCTCGATATCTTGTAAATGTGTAGGTGCTTGTTGCAAATCCAATAACTGCCACCAAGGCAATAATACTCACAGAGATGGTTGTAGCAATATCAGCTATTCCGAATGCAACGACATAAGAGAAGAAGAATGCAACAATGTTTATCGATAAGGCATAGCCAAATAGCTCAATTGACACACCAAGCTCGGGTTTCAGAAATGCCCATGTGGCTAAAGCAGGCCCAAGTAACCGAATACCCAGAATTGCCGCAATCATTGACGGATCAGTAGATGAGCTTGCCATTGGGTAGATAATGTATGTGACTATAAGAAGTCCGAGAGCTACGGCTGTGATTCTGCCTGTCTTAAGTGCCAGATAGGCAAAGAGTGAGATCGGGATGATATAGAGGACAAGGGTAGGTGGTCCAGCAACCATACCGAAACTCACTGATAAGTCGAACACCACTATTGAGAACACAAATGCAAGGCCTGTGCCAAGCGCAATAATCAGTGGCACTATAGCGCGTCGCCATTCAAGGATCATCAATGCGGCTACAGCAAACAAGCCAGCGGCAACCATCGTTACCGCATAGTACATAGCTGACCATATCGGCAACGTCGTTACTAGGTCATGTTGATAGTTTATAATTGAGCCAATAACCATAGATAGCATTCCTAGCACGGATAGATACAAAGGATATCCTGCACCTCGCTCTTCAGGAGGGAGTTCTGCCGTGCGTTGTCGTGTATACCTGAGCAGGACTCCAGCTGCTAGAATCAGAGTCACTGCCATCAGCAATTCAGATGCATCTTGTACAAGTAATTGCACCATTTCCACCTCTACAACATCTTTGATGCCCATTCGGTTGCGCGTTCAGTCGCGCCCGCAATTTTCGCGGTGGCCTTTCGAATCAGTTCCAATGTATCCTCAGTAATTACCTCGTCCATGCCATCGGACAGAATATCCAGAACCTTGCGATTCAGAACTGTCACGTCCTTGTCATCTTTATCATGAACAGTAACGACATACACATTTTCTGTCTTTGAGATCACTATTCTGTACCTATCAAGCGAAATCTCTTGCAGTGCTTCTCCCGACATCTGCTGCGTATACATTTGGATTGCGGAGAGAAATCCGCCAAAGAGTACTTCGTCAACACTGAATTCTCCAAGATTGATTGATGCTTGTGTTTCACCGCCATGGTTGACAATGTAAACGCCTTGTATCATCTTCTTGTCCCCTAGAAGTTGTCCATCCAGCCCCGGGCTTTATCCACAGAACTCTTACTATCCCCTTCTTGCAGTGCTTCTGCTGCGGCTTCAACATCTCTGACTGTAAGATTACGGTCCACAAAAAGCACGACCGAGTGTTCCTTGGTACACTTTGCTGGAATAATGACTGGCACTCGCTTGGAGTTCTTGATAGACTCCACTTCAACCACAACTCCGCTAACACCTGCTCCACATACAGGGCAGGGTACCGGAGTGAGAGATATTTTCGTCATCGACGATACCCGATTGATCCGTTCTTAGGTCCCACACCTACGGTTTCATTACAGAATGAAACCCAAGGGCACCAGAAACAGGCCACGAACTCTATATATACAAATCTTGATTGTACTGTAAATATGAACTATTAGTTAATAGTAGTTAAGTCCAGTCTTTCCACTTGGGCTTCTTTGGTGGCACTGAGAGTCTGCAAAGCCTGACTGAGAATAAGTAAGAGTTATCAATGACGACCAATCATTAGGCATGGCCCCCGGAGGAAGTGAGAATGGTCAAAGCGTACGTGCTGATTAAGACTGTCAGCGGTAAAGAGGATAGTGTCATCAAGGAATTGATTAAGCTGTCAGTAACGGAGGAGGCTCACAAGGTCTTTGGACCATACGACATTGTTGTAGAAATCAGAGGTCGCGACATGGAGGCCATAGTAGATATTCTCTTGACCAAAATCAGGCCCATCTCAGGCATCCTGGAAACACAGTCGCTTCTAGTGATTGATGGGGAAGTAGACATGGTTTCAACCGGTTTGGGTACATAATAAGCCGCTTTCAGCTTCTGGAACAGACCAAGGTCTGTCCGAATATTTGTTAAAAAGGTGTGGGGAGAGAGAAGTTTGGCCCTACAATATCACAGGAGGAATTAGGGATTCCTAGCAAGGTATCATCAAGAAACCCCTACATGTTGATGCTTTTGGACGACTCCGGCGAGGTTAAACCTGTCAAGCTTAACCCCGATCAAGTAAACAGCGACAATGCTGTGATCGTTCTGGACGAGTATAGCGATACATGTTGGGTCTTCGTTGGACGAAATGTCAATATGCCAACGCGCATGCATGCGTTGCGAATAGGCAAGAGTGTGCAAAAGGCAGGTTATAAGATCGGCATTACCACAATTGGAATGGCAAGTTCCAACATTGTTGAGATGCTTGAGAAGGACGATAGTGACCCTGAAGTTGCAACTGCAATCGGCCGGTTCAAGGAAGCAATTGGAAGAAGGTGGACATTTGAGGACCAATTCCTAGCACTTGATTCATCCCTGGCAAAGAAGACCACGGATGAGCCAATAGCGGGAGCTCCACCCCCAAGGCCGCCAGTGGATGACACACCTACGGTAACAGCAACTACGGTTGCGGAGAAGCCAACTCCGCCTCCAAAGCCACCAGCGACAAGCTCTCTATCCGATGTAGAGAAGAGTATGGCATCTTTGCTGTATGCTGCTGTAAAGAATTCGGATTTAGTCTATACCGAGCGCTTTGAGAGAGATGGCAAAATGGGACTCAAGATTGAGTCACCAGGAGTTATGGTCATTGAAGCAATTCAGGATGGAAACCGTCTGAAGATAGATCCTCCAGAGTTTGGCGACTCTGAAGGAGCAGCCAGAATAAAAGCGGACTATGAGTCTTGGTTCTGAAAACCTACCCACTATGTGACACGCTGGAATCAATTGCGATTCCAGCAAAGCCACTCCATATCCTGTTCATTCTCCATTTAGTAATCTATACCAGTACTTGTAGAGTGTTTCAAAGCCCAGCGTTGCATAGAAATTGATTGCACTGGTATTTCTTGTTTCGACCTGCAGGTATACGTGAGAGGCACCAAGTCCCTTTCCCCATTCTGCCAAGCCTTGGTTAAGACTTGTTGCAATGCCCTGCCTTCTGTGGCTATCATCCACAACGAGAGCGAAAACCCCCAGCCAAGAATCCTCAACAACACCCAGACATACTCCAACTATGTCATCTCCATCCCAAGCCGAGGCAAAGGACTTCTCCCGGTTAATTCGTCTTAGGATTGCACTTCGAACCTTGATGGACTTCTCGTCGTAATTCCCCATTCTAGAGTAGGCACTTAACCATGTAGCGCTGGGCAATTCTGCAAGTCGAATGTCATGATTGTGGGCAAATCCGGAAACGCGGTCAATTGGTGCAGTCTGAATAAACACGTCCAAGCCCATTGAGAAGCCATGATTCACTAATGACTCATCAAGACTAGAGGGTTGACAAGCCGGTGTCATTTGAAATCGCGGATATAGTCCTCGAGATTCGTAGAAGTCGATCACGGTTGAGATTGCATCATCCACGTGAATCCCGGGAGAGCCAATCGGAAGAACGCTATTGGCCCGACGTGTTATTCCATTGTCTGCTCGCAGCAGCCATTGGCCAAGGTATTCAATCTCGGATGCAGGCCATGCATTAGCGGCAAGGTTCTCAAGATGTTCGATTTTGGTGAGGTCTGTCAACTCAAAGTGAGCAATAATTGCCATCTAATAGCCATTCTCATTTGTACCTCTGGAGCCGTCAAATCAATTGGGTCGGTATCTTAATCTGTGGTGGGAGATAACCGAAGCAGGTGATGCACAATGGGCCGCCTCAGATGGAATTCGATGTTAGGTGAATGGGTCATAATGACTCCAAGGAGAGCAGACAGGCCTTTTCAGGAAGAGGGTGTGAAATGCCCTTTCTGCCCAAATGGGGAGGAAACTAAGGGAAACTGGGACGTGTTGACTGTGAATAATGAGTTTCCAGCACTGACACCGGATTCCGGCCCAATTCCCCTGCACGAGGACATTGTCATTGAAGCACCAGCCTTTGGAGCGTGCAAGGTAATAATCACATCTCGCAAGCATGATGAGCAAATCGAGAATATGAAAGGCAAACACGTGCATCGAGTGCTGCAGGAATATCTCAGGGTCTTCAAGGAGCTCGATGAGCGAGAGGGAGTTGAATATGTGGCTCAGTTTGAGAATCGGGGAAAGGCAATTGGCGTAAGTCAGGATCATCCGCACGCTCAAGTATACGCATTACCATTTGTACCACCAAAGATAGAACGAGAAGTTCAGCAATTTGCAGCAAAATGGGAATCAGAAGAAGTGTGTCTATTGTGTGAAACAATAGAGAATGAAACAAAGGCTGCTGTGCGAGTGGTTAAGGAAACCAAGAATTTTGTTGCGACTGTACCATTCTCTGCCAGACTTCCCTATGAGATGCACATCTACCCCAAGATGCATGTCGGAAGCCTGATTGAGCTTGAGGGAGTTTTTTCCGAATTGGGGGTGCTAGTTCGGGATACTGTAACGAGATACTCTGCTCTCTTCGACGAAAATGCATATGTCATGATTATGCACACAAGGCCCTCAAAAGGGGAATATCCCTACTGGCACTTTCACATCGAGTTTTATCCCCCTTGGAGAGACAGATCACGTCGAAAGCACCTTGCAGGCATTGAGGAAGGAACCGGAACCTACACAAACGACTCAATCCCAGAACTGACAGCAAGGGAACTCAGAGAGGCAATCTGAATGCAACTCCCGGAGAGGTTTAGTGCAAAGATGGCAGAGGTGATCGGGGACTCAAAGATATCTCCATTAGTAGCCAGAGCTCCGGGAAGGGTCGAGGTTTTAGGAAATCACACCGACTATAATGGGGGTGATGTATTGGCAGCCACTATAGACCGATATGTATGGGCTGCTGGCATTCCCTCCGGTGAAGTTGAGATTCATTCATTGGATAGCGATGATGTTGTTGCGTTCAACCCACACAGTATTGGACCTTCGTCACACTTGTCATGGAAGAGTTATGCAAAGGGGGTCTATTGGGCCTTCCAACGCCGCATGCACAACGTATCAGGAGTGACCGGAGTCATTCAAGGAAACATTCCGCAAGGAGCTGGTCTGAGTTCCTCGGCCGCATTTGAGGTGGCTTTAGCGAATCTGGTTCTCTCCGCCAGCAATATCAGACTGAATCCAAAGGCCATTGCAATGCTGGCATTTGAGGCTGAGCGCATCTATTGTGGTGTTGCGTGCGGGGTGATGGACCAGTTCACATCGCAACTTGGAAAGCCCAACTCCCTTCTTGCCATCAAATGCTCCAACCTAGTCACAGGGGATATACCTTGGAATCCACAACTAAAATTGGTAATAATTAATTCTGGATTCCAAAGAGCTGCAGTGGAGGTCCTTAATGATAGAAGGCTTGAGTGTCAGCAGGCGCTTCAAATCCTTCTTGAGGAGAGTTGGGCGGCCTCCAACATTAGCGAGCTTCAACCAGATAGGTTGGATGCAGTTTCAGACCTACTAGACGAAACCCTTGCTAGGAGGGTAATGCATGTGGTTCTTGAAAATGAGCGCGTAAAAAGTGGGGTTAAGGCACTGCGTGATGGCAGATTCGAAGACTTTGGTGCATTAATGTATGAATCCCATGCTAGTTCCCGAGACCTCTATGAAGTGTCGCATCCAAACCTAGATACTCTTGTTGAAATTGCAAAGAGCAAGAATGGTGTTTTAGGAAGTCGTCTGACTGGAGCAGGGCTAGGGGGAGCTACTCTT
>JBHLND010000150.1:0-6782 GCA_048937485.1 Promethearchaeota archaeon | reverse complement strand
TCTCATTGAGGGGTACACGTTCAGAGACCCCTATGTAATTGCTGCAGAGAACCATCTGGACCACTATGGTTTGCCCAATCTTAATGTTAATTCCGGTCGAACCTGGATTACAACCTCCGTTACCGCAACATTCGATCAGGCCGCATTTGACATAATCAACCAGACTCTCTGGAATGAGTTCACTCCAGGAAACACTCACTTCAACCTTGAAAATGGTGGCGTGAACATCACCGAATTCCGGTGGTCCGAAATTTACGTGACCTCGGCAAGGGTCGATGATATTTTCGCCTACCAAGAACTCATATTCAATGGTACAATCATAGTCAACGTACCATAGGTTAGAGGAACCAAGCTTAGGGGCAATCGCCCCGGCTTCTCCTTCCTTTTAGTGTGGTGAATCTATTGAAGCCCGAGGACATTATTCCCATAATGGAAGCAGGAGAGATTCTGAAAAGACTTCAACGCACTGGATGGGCGATGGCAGGTGCGATGCAAGATAAAGGCGAATCAATAGCAGACCATGCGTTTGGCGCAACTCTTGTAGCTTTGCTCATTGCTTTTTCTCGAAGGCAGAATGGCGATTCTGTGGATATGACCAAAGTTTTAGTCATGGCTGTTCTGCACGACCTCCCTGAAAGCCAGATATCAGATATTCCTACTGGAGAAGCCCTTCCTGGAAGAAGCAAACTTGTCCGGGCGAAAGAGCAGGCAGAAACGGAAGCCATGGATTCGCTCCTTGGTTCGCTTGGAACTATTGGGAACGATCTTCAGGATATTTGGAAGGAGTTGCAGCAAGGCAAGAGCCTTGAAGCGAGAATTGTACACGCAGCAGATATTCTCGACATGCTCTCCCATGCAATAGCTCTTGAGAGATCAGGTATGAAAGCAGAGCTATTGGATGAGTTCTTCATTTCGACAGAAGACAGACTTGAGTCATTTCAGATACCATTGGCTTCCGAGCTCTACGATGCGCTCCGAAATGCGCACGATAGGTACATGGGCAGCACTCCCTAGAAAACACCTCATCTGATTTGCTTGTCATTCGGTAGTTTCCCAGAAAGATCCCTCCTTATCGCCGCAGCAGCAATACGCGCAACACGAATTGGCTCAGGTACACGACCATCCAGGGTGAATTTGTTGACGAGCCGCTTAGCATCCTCAAATCCAATTCCTGCTTGTGTAATGAATACAGGGTGACCAGTTTCAAGGGTGAATTCCTTTCTGATTCCGCTTGTATCCATGCTATCATACCGCACCTTCCAGTCTTGCGGAAAATACTCCTGCAAATACTTCTCAATACCTTCAGAAGGATGATAGGAAACACATACAACCGGAACGCCAGTTCTCTCATAGAGACGGACCGAGTTGACAACATTGAACCATGAAATGATACATCCGCCCAACATCCAAGCACGAATGTCATCTCGCCCAAGTCTTTCAAACATCTCAACTAGTTTTTCAGTCGCATCCATCCCGCCCACAGTCGGCTGACAGAAAGAAACTCCATCGATTCTCATGTCTCCACGCATTACAATACCTGCAACAATGCTGTATGAATCTGAGCGATGGAAACTCTCAGATACTCCCAAGACTCGAACACCTCGTTTCCAAGTAGCGGGGGTATCTAGGAAACCTGTTGGATCTAGCTCGTGGATATGCATTTGCTTTTCCCTTCTCAATTCCGCATTGGGAACATCAAGACACAATTATCTCTGTTTTCTGGATTAGGTCATGCAAACCTTAAATATGCGCAATTACAACAGAGTTTCAAGATAAGTACTGTGTGGAGTGTGGCCACCTTATTTGACCCTGCGTTTGAAGAGCTCCAGGGGAAACTTCGCGAAATCATGGAAGAGGCCACATCATTAGCAACTGGCATTCGCGCATGGATGCTACTCTCAAAAGAGGGGTTGCCAATTGCATCTGCAGTACCACAAGGCTTGGAAGAAGCAGAGATTGCAGCAATGGCAGCATCCATTTTGGGTGTTGCAGATTTGGCCGCTGAGAGAATGGACCAAGGGATTCTAGAAGAGGTTCTCTTGACCAATGAGGGCGGCTTCATGATCATGAAGAGCGCTGGAGAGAAGGCAATTTTGGTGCTCGCTGCCAACAAGACGATAAAGACAGGGCTCTTGGTCTATGCCGCCAAGACAGCTACTGAGAACATAGCTCCACTTCTGTAACCTATATGATTCCTATCAGCCAATATGTCAGCTGTAAGAGAAATCTGGAGTTGTCATCGGACCGGTATAATCCGGAAAGGCCCCAATTATCTAACAGGAAATTGGTGCCAAATGCTACAAGACGAGCGCTACTGTCACCCTCTAGAGCAACCATTAACGTGCGATTGCCAGTTTGGATGTCACTTCCCACTTGATAGTTCAGCTCAGTCCATGCAAGCTCGTACACATCTCCCGTGTAGTTGATCGAACAGCCATTGAAATCAAAGTTGGCTATTCCGCGAGTTGTAGGATGGTCGTGCATATCGGATACAAGTGCAGTGGATGATATGCCATTCACAGTAATCGTGGTTGTAGGAATCTGGTCATAGTTCAGCCAGATGTCAAACATTGACAGCAACTCATTGGCCTCTTCAATGTTTATGCTTATATTCGTCACACCAGCAACCAAGATGCTTCCTCCCGAAAGCCAGTATTCCCAGATGGCAGCCTTCTCAGCATCAGTATAGTTGTATTTGGAATCAAGAACAACTGACCACCCATCTAGCGTGGTTCCCCAGGCGCAAGGATCTAGGATAAAGACTGCATCATAGTGACTCAGAAGTTCTATCGTCAATTGACAACCCTGTGGAATCTCCTCTACTGCAATACCCGCGAGTGTCAGGACCTCATACATTTCTCTAAACTGACCGTATATAGAATCAATTCGCCATGGTGTGTGACTGACATCAAGTGCCACCTTGGCGAGGGCGGGACTGACACTGAAACTGAGTCTTGAGCGCAGATACCTGTAGCCTTGGGAAACCATTGTAACAGTACAAACAGCATTGGCTTTTGTGATGTCCGGGGGAATGACCACGTCAAAGGTGAAGAATCCGCTTTGATTGATTTGAACCTGCTCAGGACCTTGCATCCATTCAAATTCAGCCCCGCCATATGAAATGGAGAAGTTTGCATTGGTGCTACAGAACACGGAAACCATTATCGAAACCGTCGTGTTTGCGAACCACCGTTCAAATGTGTATGGACCAGTATCAGGGAGAACAGCTCCTACCAGCGGGAGCCCATTTGGATTTTGCACATTAGAAATATACTCAATCGCTTTATCGGTATTAAGTAAACCAGAACCAATCTCCCAGGATTCACAGGCAAGATAGTCCGCGCTGGCCATTATGGCAGCCTTCACCATTCCAGGCGTCCAAGACCATCCTTGAGAGGTGCAATAATCAATGATTTGTGTGGCAGCCGCAGAAACGCGAGGAGTCGCGAAACTAGTTCCAAATAGAGTTCGCCCATTGCTAGAATATCTGCCCAATGCGGAAATATCCGGCTTTATTGTTCTATTTCTTAGAGGCCCTCTTCCCGAAAAAGAATAAGGCGCTCCTAAATCATCGACAGCGGCAACGCCAATCACTTCGGGATACAGTGCAGGCGACTCGATTGAACTCCCAGCCACACCGCTATGTCCATTATTCCCTACTGCGGCCACTATGGACACTCCCCGCTCAAATGCCCACTGGATAGTTTCCCGTAGGATACCCATGCCAATTGGGGCAGTTCCCAAACTAAGATTTATGACAGAGCAGTTTGCTTCGGCAACTGCCCAATGAATTGCACTCACAATGCCACCAAGTGTTGCAGAATTGCCCTCAGAAACAACCTTTGCATTGATAATGGCGGCAGTGGGATTTTGGGATGCAATGATTCGTGCAACATACGTCCCATGTGGACTTCCATTAGGATTACTATCTTCTGTCGAATTGTCGACAAGGTGATAGCCAAGACTGGTGTTTACAAAGCTCTTCTCGGCAACGATTCGGGCACTTAGAAATGAATCTTTTGTGATTCCCGAATCAATGATTGCAACACGAGAAGTGAGCCTTAGATCCAGATTCTCACGCGGAAGAGAAACAGCAATGACAAATGCGGAAACAACAATGATGGTTATGACTAAAACGGCTGTTCCACGGTTGGTACCAGTTTCCATCATTGTGTCCAAATTTCTTCCCTCACGAATTGCTTTGCCCTTCTTTCAAAACTATAGCATCAGAGCTTCATAAAGTCTATCGAAAGCAGCAAACTGCATTGTTCGTAACCAAATGCTTATCTCAAGGAGGCAGAACTAGAGTGGGAGGAAACAGTAAGTGGCAATTCAGGACCCTGATGAAGAAGAGCTGAACGAGTACACAGGAATTGACATTTTCGTTCCTGGCACCGCAATTGAGCGAGAACTGGATGGGAGCAATATGGTTCACATCCTTGTTCTCACAGGAGTTGCATTGGGTGCAACAGTACTAGTTGGCGTGGCTATTGCATTTCCATTGATAATCATGGGTCTAATTAGACTTGTTGACTTCCCGCCATTCATTATCTTTGAGCCCTATGCGTTTCTCATTTTCACAGTTTCTGAGATAGGTTTCATTATTCCCCCCATCTGGTATGTTAGGAAACGGGGTTATGGCTTGGACACTCTTGGAGTGAAGAATCTAGGTTCTTTTAGAGATATAGGTCTGGGATTGGCGTTAGGAGCAGGCATGATTCTTGCAAACTTGGCTGTTTCTGCATTGATTGGAAACCTCTTCCAAATTCCTGAAGGTGACATGACACTGGTTCCTCTTGCCTCTGATCCCATGGAACTCGTGGCATGGATCGTCACCATGTTTGTGATAGTAGGTTTTAGCGAAGAGCTTCTATTCAGAGGATTTCTGCAGCGAAGAATGGAGATCTACTTCAAAGGTCGAAGCCGGACACCGGCGTTCAACGCTCTAATCATTACTAGCTTCATATTCGCGGCGATTCATTTCGACTTGATAGGTCTGCCAACGAGATTCGTTCTAGGGATTCTTCTCGGATACCTTGCACAGAAACGTAACTACTCCATTGTTGGCCCGACCATAGCACATGGATTCAACAATGCCGCGGTCGTTGTGCTAGTGTTCTTTGGTTTCTGACGCAGCCCAATGCAATTTGGACTGGAAAGAACAAATGGGAGCAATCAGAGGTATCTGACGCCCCCTTGAGGCTCACTGGCCTCGATACTTTGGCTTGCCTAAGCCTCATACTTGAATGCTATCTTCAGATTGGCTCTGAAAGCCACTATTTTGTTGTCTTTGACCTTGGCGGTGAAGTGGTCAATGTCAACGCCAACAATACCTCGCAAGGTTTTTGCAGCAACATCGAGCGCTTTCTGAGTAGCTTCTTCCCAGCTATTGGGAGACTCTCCGATAAGTTCGATTACTTTTACAACACTCATTGTATCATCCTCCTTGCTACTATATTTACCCAAACGCCAGTTTTCCTTAAAGCGTCTTGCCTGAAAGGCAGAAGTGGCTACTCATGCTAGAGTCGTCCGTTTTGCGAAGATTACCCAAGCAAATAGAATGAGGATGGCTGAAAACAGGAAAATCGTATAGATTTCTCCCATGAAATCGGTCAGAAGTACACCCTTGAAGGCTGTATCTATTATCATCGCACGTCCAAGATTCAATGGAAAAACATCGTCGACAATTCCTACATCCATAAACCCGGTTCCAACGATGAGAGACCCGAAAAGAATGAAGAGGAATGACTGATTCGCTTGAAGCCTGGTAGTTACGAGTGTAGAAATTACTACGCCCATTGATGAGCCGGATATTGCCATCAACGCCAATACAAAAAACAGAACAAGCCAGCTTGTATTTGGGATTATTCCGAATAGGGCCCACCACAACACTAGCAGAAACACAGCTTGGATTAGGCCAAGGCAGAAGTAAGCCAGAGTCTTTGCTAGAATTGACTCCATCTTTGTAGCCGGAGTGAGCAACATCCGATTTAGAGGAACGTCTCCAACAATTGCCTGTGCTGCAGTCGCTGAAACGCCTATGAACACTCCAAACACAAGCATGAACACTCCAAATGTGGCTGCAATGTAGTCCCCGGTTGGCTCGAATTCACGAACCGTTAATGAAAGAATCTCTCCTTTTATCCATCCATGATCATATCGGAAGTCGTTTACTACGTTACTGAAGGATGAGAATACTGTTGCTTGGCTTTCAAACTCAGAACTGCTTATGTGAATATCAACAAACGCTGGAATATCGCCTGTAATATTCCCTTCAAACCCGTACGGAATTACTGCATATGCTTTTACATCGTCTTTATACAGCGCTCCCAGAGCCTCAGCCTCTGTTTCAAAGACTATTGCATCAAACTCCTCACTGTTTATGAGGTATAAAGTGAAGTTGTAGGAGAGGTCTTCTCCTGGATAAGTATCAGTTGTGTCAACATCAACAATACCAATTGACATGGCTGCTGAAGATCCACCCCCCATCATCGTAGAGCCTCCTTGATTGATTGCGAACCACATTGTTCCCATAATCATTGCGGGCAAGGCGAACACAAGCAGCATTGCGAATTTATCATTCTGAATAAGTCGGAGTTCCTTTTGGAACATGGAATAAATCCGCCAGATCTTGGTATTCTTCTTCTTGCTCTCGGAGGCCAAGATATTCACCTGAATTGCTGCAGTTCTTTCTTCCTAGACGCCTTTTATGAGTTTTCAGCCTTCCTGTATTCTAGGATGATAAGGAAAAACATGGACCTGCAAGAAGCTCTTGCTGGTCC
>JBHLND010000149.1:0-6797 GCA_048937485.1 Promethearchaeota archaeon | reverse complement strand
TCTAGGACTCTGAGAGCTAGCCACCTTGGTGGGAACCTATCAAACAACTCTTTCTCTTCACTTAGAATCTCAACGATCTCCTTTAGCTTCAATTCAATTTCAGAACTATACTTTATGGCAGGCGGAGGTATTCGCTCATATTCTCCGTGGTGATGAAATCTGGGATGATAGTGGAGGTGGTCATCATCATTAGGCTCTCCTGCTGGATGGGGTGGCAGATGACCACGAGGTTCTGCATCTGAATTGAGAAGAGCTTTGGGAGTAACCTGCAGTATTTTCTGTTTGAGGGAGTCCATTCCTTCTTTTCTTGTTGCAGTTGTTTCAACGACAGGCGCACGAAGATGCTTGGAGAGTGCCGCAGCATCAATATGGTCCCCTCTTGCCTCGACGATGTCTTGCATATTTAGAACTATGACTAGATTAAGTTGCATTTCGATAAGCAGCAATGTTAGGTAGAGGTTTCTTTCAAGTTGTGATGCATTAAGGATATCAATAACCACATCAGGTCTATGGTCAATTAGGTATTCCCTTGCTACAATCTCGTCCTCAGAAAGCGCACTTAGGCTATATACACCAGGAAGGTCTATGACCTCAAACTCGTGTCCCTCATACTCAAAATAGCCTTCTTTCTTTTCGACCGTCTTTCCGGGCCAATTACCAGTGTGCTGCTTAGAGCCAGTTAAGTTATTGAAGATGACAGATTTGCCTACATTCGGATTTCCGATCAGCGCTACACGAATTTTGGTCACGCTACGCCACCTCTTCGACTAGAATCCTGCACGCAAGTTTCTGGCCAAGAGCAATACGTGTGCCCCTTACTTCGACAAGTGTTGGACCATGACCCCCAGTTTGCACAACTACTATTGTGCATCCCTTTGTAATTCCCAAGTCCATGAGTCGCCTCATGATTCCGCGTGCGCTCTCTCCTCTTTGTTTTCGAAATGGACAGTCCGGATCCAGGATTTCATTTTCTTTGTCATGGTGTCTTTCTCTTCCCATTCTCCATCTGTGTCTACTCCTTCCAACTCCCAGAATATCAACCAAACGACATTTAGAGCCCGGTCTCATCTTGGTTAGCTGGCGCGGTTGGCCAACTATCTGTGACTCCGGGTCTCTGGATCCCATTTCCTACGCTCCTTGAAATGACACAAGAAAAATTGTTAGACGCATCTAACAAAAACAGTGGTGCATTCCGCATTATAAGAGTTGTTGATTGAGGCATTAGAAATGTATCAACAATACTGACGCCCCCTACCGCAAGCGTTACATATCAAGTTGTAGTCTTGATAGGGAGGATGAGAATGGCTTACCACAAGACTCCTCTGAAGTATGGTGGCACTGTTATTGATGAGTTCATTCCCAAATCCATCAAAGATGTGACTGTGCTAGAGATTGACGAGTTCACTCCAGACTTCTCCGATTTTGCTACAAAACTCAATGACGTGCTGGAGAATCCAATTGGTTCAAAGCCCTTTGATGAACTAGTCCAATCTGTCTATTCATTGGGCAAGACAATCATGTTCATGGTTGATGACAACACTCGTCCGAATATCCACACTCGAGCCCTCTTGCCGATACTGGCAGAGAGGCTAGTTTCACTTGGAGTAGGGAAAGAGGACATTAAAATCATCATTGCCAGCGGATCTCACAAGAAACCAAGTCCGGATGCCATCCGGGAGAGGATTCTTGGTTCAACTCTTTATGAGG
Organism: Promethearchaeota archaeon; assembly: GCA_048937485.1. Classification (GTDB taxonomy): domain Archaea; phylum Asgardarchaeota; class Thorarchaeia; order Thorarchaeales; family Thorarchaeaceae; genus SMTZ1-83. The sequence continues at coordinate 5,090 of JBHLND010000149.1, read as the reverse complement.
AGTGGAAGAATCACCTGCTCATCCACGATTGCGACAGCGGAAACAAGAGGCTGGGCGAGACTTCTGTTGGCACTCCAATTCTCATTGACGAACAAGTCCTTGAAGCCTCAATGCTCATACCTCTGTCTGACAGCGAGTATCACTATTTCGCGGGACAAGCAGGTACTGTCAAGCTATTCTGCCCTGGTGTTGCAGGAAGAGAAACCATTCGCGTGAACCATCCACGGATGTTCGATCTTGAGCGCGGCTTTGTTGAAGGTTGCAGACTGGGTAATACTGATAGAAATCCTGTCATCCAAGATATGATCGAGATTGCTTCATCCGTGAAAGACAAACTTCCGATGTTCTGTGTAGATACCATTGTCAATCATGGGGAGATCGTCTATCTACAAGCAGGCGACCTCATAGAATGCCACAAGGCTGCAGCCGAACCACTGAAAAAGCTCAGGGTTGTTGAAGTCGACGAGCCGGGAGATATTGTCTTTGTATCCGTTGGTGAGTTGGGACTGAATTTGTACCAAGCAGGCAAGGGTGTGCATGCTGCTTGGAATGCTGTACGCCACGACCTCAAAGGATGGATTGTTCTACTTGCACCTTGCCAAGAGGGTATAGGAAGCGCTGCTTATGAGGAAGCAATGCATGCTGCCAAGGATCTGATGGTTAAAGATGCCCTTCGGTTTGTCATCGAGACCTACGGTTCTCAGGAGACCTTCAAGATTGGGAATCAGAAACCTCCTGATCTTTTCAGGATATTATTGGATGTTGCAGAACGAAACATCAAGGTCGTGACCGAGCTTGATTCAAAGGAACTAAGCGAAATCTATAGAATGGAGGCTCTCAATCCGACGAGTCCATCAGATGCACAGAGAGTCTTACGTGAGGCAATTTCGCGGTTCGCCCAAGAGAATCCGGATGTTCCCAATCCTCGCATCTATGTGCTTCCTGATGCAGGTTTGCTTGTCGATGTCAAGAATCGCTAGAACTGCTTCCCAGATTCAACTCTCATTGAAATAGTGAATGGGGACAGGATATAGAGTATTGACAGAATGATGAATACAAGCCAAAATCCCGACTGGAATATGGCGCAATAGATGAAAGTATCAACAGGATTCGCCAACACTAGCATTTGCAGCACGCCCGGACCATAAGGAATTGGAAATAGAGACCCTGCCGGAGCGCTACTCCAATAGACTCCATTTATTAGATCACCATGGAGATACTGTGCAGCAGTCGACATCCACAGAATATACAGGACGAGGACGACCAAGACTGCACTGATATCCATTCGCCTTCTGGTCAGCTCCCTTCTCACTATTCGAAAACTCATTTTCCTAGCTATCCATCTTCTCCTAGTCTAACTAAAGATAGGTCAATTTGGTAATAACACTTGAGCACATAGCAAGAATTTGCCCAAAAGTCGAATCTACAATGTTTAAGCCTGAGAGTGTCTTTGCCATGGTTGAAAGTCTACTTGGTTGGTTTTTTGGCTTCATTCATCTTTGCCTTTGCTTTCAGAAGTCGCTTTATCACATCGGTTGGCACTTCTTGGTCGAACCTGATTTGTATGGTTCCTTTTCCGGTTTTGTAGCCCTTTTCTTCAAGCATTTTGCGGTCTTCACTTTGAAGCACGACCGCACCAATGCCAAAGCTAACGTGGTTCTTGTATGCGGCAAATCCAACAAGCTCACCGTGATACTTGTAGAATGGCACGTTCCAGCTTATTCCCTCTTCTGCTCTTGGAATAGTCGATTTTATTATTCTCCGGAGTTCTTCGAGTACCGGACGGGCTTCATTATCTGAATTGGCAATATAGGAATCAACATCTCTTGGCCTTGACATATTCAGTCCTCGTTCCTTTTCTTTCCTTTGTCATTATAAGCCCGAGCAATTCTGCATATACCTCTCTGTCCCGTGACAGTAGCAGTTGCAGGCACATTCCCTCCTTGAGTTGATGAATAAACTAAAAGCTTTGGTTAAGGTTTGGGCCGGAGATCAGAGTGACCTCCGGCATGTTATTTGCGATTTTCTAACGTGGTTAGGCCTGGCTAGCTCATCTTCCACGTGGGTCCGTCTTTTGTGTCAGCAACTGTTATCCCCAGTTCGCTAAGACGATCGCGAATTCTGTCTGAGGTAGAGTAGTCCTTTGACTTCCTTGCATCTTCTCTGAGTTCAAGGAGTAACTCAATGGTTCCCTTCAGCGCCTCGGATGAACCCCCGGAGTCACCTACATCGCCAGATGCAGAAAGATCCACACCCAGTATTCCTACCAGCTCAGTCAGGATGGCCAGCGCTTCCCTGAGTCCTGCTGCGCCTCCCACCTCAGGTGTGTGAGTGTTTATCTCCCTGACAAAGGTGAATATTTCTGCGAGAGCTCCTGGGGTATTGAAGTCATCATCCATCTCCTTCTCAAACCCAGCTCTGGCTTCCTTTCCTGCCTCAGCAAGTTTCTTGTCGGCCGCAGCCTCACGACTCCCTGACCGCTCAAGAATAAGGATTCGACCTCTCAAATTATCTGCTGCGTTCTTGATGCGCTCAAGGGCTTGAATGGCCTGTTTGAGTGCAGCGTCATTGTAGTCTATTGGCTGTCTATACTGACCCGACACTAGATACAGGCGGACTGCTTGATGGTCGTAGTTGTCAAGGACCTCTCTTGCAGTAAAGAAGTTGCCTTCTGATTTGGACATCTTCTCGGTATTGATGGTGAGGAACCCGTTATGCAGCCAGTACTTGACAGGTGTATCGATTCCATAGGCTGCATAGGACTGGGCGATCTCATTCTCGTGGTGTGGGAAAATTAGATCCTGTCCCCCGCCATGAATATCGAAGGGCAGTCCGAGATAGTGCCGACCCATCACTGAGCATTCAGCGTGCCAGCCAGGACGTCCTTTACCCCAAGGTGAATCCCAAGATGGCTCTCCGGGTTTCTCAGCCTTCCAAAGTGCAAAGTCTCTAGGATCGGTCTTCTTCTCATCGACCTCAACTCTCGCTCCAACCGATGATTCATCAGTTGAAATCTTGGAAAGGACTCCGTACTTGTCTAATTCGCTAACATCAAAGTACACATCGCCATCAACAACGTAACCCTTCTTTTTCTTGACGATGAGATCAACCATTTCGATAATGTCATCGATGTGTTCTGTTGCCCTAGGATTGATGGTTGCTGGTTTGAGGTTCAGCTGCTCCGCTATTACTAGGTACTCAGCAATGAACTTCGCAGCCAAATCAGCAGCGCTGATTCCGGACTCATTGGCCCGGTCAATCACCTTGTCATCTACATCAGTAAAGTTGGTGGCGTAAAACACCCTGAAGCCCTTGTACTCTAGGTACCTTCGTATTGTGTCGAAGACAGCAAAGGACCTGGCGTTGCCTATGTGAGGATAGTCATAGACTGTAGGACCACAGACGTAGAAACGTACCGTGTTTCCTTCAATCGGTTTGAATTCCTCTTTCTTTCTTGATAGGGTGTTGTATACTTGTAGCATCTTTACTACCCAACCTCGCTTTGACTAGTTGGCATAAAAAGGCGTCTGCAAAGATTGCCAGTATTTTGGGGTACTGTGCATTTCCGATTTAATTCTCTCGGCTTAGGCAGATAGGGCCCTTTTCATTCATGTTATAAGTCAGAATGCCCACATGGCCAATGCTCTGAGGTTTCACCATTGGAAGTTGAGATACAAACTGCAATTAACAAGGCGATAGCTCTCTGCAATGAAGAGAACGCAACTCAGGCTGAATCCCTACTTCAATCCCTTATTCATAAGTATCCTGAAAATGTTGAACTATTGACGGCATATGGCAAAGTCCAGTCATATCTGGATTTGGAATGCGAAGCTGAAGCTACCTTCAGAACCGCCTTGGCTATCGATTCCGATTATGAAGATGCAGTATGTGCTTTGGGTAGGCTGCTAGATCAGTCCCTTCGAAGCGAGGAGGCTGAACTTCTCTTGAGAGATCTATTGACCAGGCAGCCTGGGAGTCACTGTGCTATGGATGACCTCTGCCGAATCTTGTTGACTGAAGACAAGATGGATGAAGCCTTGGAGCTTGCAGATTCCCACACAAGGCTTTTCTCAAAAGACATTGATGCTTATTCGGCATCTAGGTATGTACTTGCTAGACTGGAGGATATGCTGCGCTTTGACAACGAAGGGCCTGATTTGGACGAGCAAACAACTGAAAAACTGCTGGCTTCTCTAAACATGCAGTTTGAGCTAATACTGCGAATGGAAAAAGAAATCGGAGAAGATGGATTACGTGATGCAGACTTGCTCTGTGATATTCACGAGGATCTAGTTAGACTAACTGGAGAAATGGAGTACTTGCTTCCCTTGACTAGGGGCATCTCATCCTCGAGAATCGACGAGATACTGAAGCGCACAAATGGACTAATTGCAATTGGAGTTGAAAGGAGAGCCAATCCGCCATCCTAGTCATGCAAGCTACTTCCACATATACCCTTCAAGTTCCTTGCTGTCAGATTCAGAAATGCAGATCACGTGTTGTTCGCTGTCCTTCATCAACCAAACGTGATAGGGGGTCTCATCCAGAATCTCAAGAAGCTGTATTCTCCCTTCGGGCGGCAAGCCCATTACCTTGAGGAAGCTACCTGTATTTACAACTCTGTCCAGATTCTTTCTTATTGTAGCAAGTATTCTTTCCTTGCTGCCTGTATCCATTTCAAGAATGGCGGAGTCGCGTAGAACAGCCTTGATCCTCATAATAGGCGTTTTACATTGAAGGCCTCTTAAAAACTGCTTCATTACATGTCGAAATTCGGAACTTCATCTGATGAGGGGGGCGGATGTGACAATCCATGTCTTATCATTAGAACTCCGAGTGTCGACACACAACCACAAAGGAGGAGTGTAAATGGAACTCCTGCGTTTGGGATGAACCAGCCAAAGAAAGCGATCTGCGGGATTGCAAATAGCATGACAACAGTGGGGAATAGGGAGTAAACTCCATTTCTCACTCTATTTGGAATTGCATCAATGAAGATTCTGGAGGTCAACACGCCTGCGACTTGAAGAAATGCGCCGCAGACAAAGAAGAGGACTACGAGCATTAGAATAGGAAGGAGTGATGCATAG
>JBHLND010000148.1:0-6803 GCA_048937485.1 Promethearchaeota archaeon | reverse complement strand
CATGACCTAGAAGTGCGGACCCTCCAATCAGAATAAGGCATAGAAATAGGAACTGCTTCTTTCTATTCAATCCAGCTAAGATTCCCATGAAACTCACATCTGTAAGGCTAGGGAAATCTGAGTTGATACGCACAATAAAAGACTGCTGACTTATCGCCGCATCTCCTCACTAATCTCAGAACCGATTGATAATCTCTCACGCATCTGGATTGCTTCCTCATGTTGATGTCTTGTTGCTTTATTATCAGTTTCATCTATGACATCGTCAAGTACTTTGGCCGCATCCTCATGTCTTCCCTGTTTCATCCTGAGTTCAGCTTTCAGTAGCATGTACCAAGCTTGATACCCTGGTAGGTCTCCATTTGCACATTCCTGTTCGAGGTACGCCATCCAAGGTCCCGAATTCTCATCATTTCGATTTTCCTTAGATGGGCTGTATAATTCAAGTTCCGTAACAGCTAAGTCATGAAGACAGGATCGCATTCGAGCATACCTCTTGAATCTCTGATTGATTTCAAACGCGCGCTGAAGTTCAATCATGGCATTATCAAAATCACCCGTCAATCGCTCCAATCTACCATTCGTTTGATGCCATTGTGCAAGAGCATAATCCAGTCCTGATTGTAGTATTAGCTCCATTGCACTATCTAGGTATTGCTGTGCTTCAGCCTTTTGATTCAAAGCAATGTATGCTCTGGCCATAACCATATGTACGTAGGATTGACGAAATGGATCCGGTCCCCAATTATCAAAGCTGCATTTGGCCCACTCAAGAGCGTTTTCACCCTCACCTACTGTGGAGAAGACATTTGAGAGATTGTAAGCGTATGTTCCAATTTCCCCGCCAATTGATCCCATCATACTAACAGCTTCCAGAGTACAATCTATGCATTCACTGTAATTGCCTTGGCTGAAAGCAGTTGTAGAAATGAGATTAAGTATCTTTGAGATATTCGCTTTGTCCTTTAGAGCCTCAGAAATATCCCTAGCTTCGCGCAAATAGTCTCTTGCTCTTATGAAGCGATTTGGGTCTGTAGAATACTGTGCTGCTAAAGTTATCATTACATACAGTATCAAAACTTGGTGCCACTTGTCATCAGCATCCTTTGAAAGTTTCATTGCCAATTCGCAGTAGTTGCTCGCATTTTGCGGATTTCCTTCAGCTCTCAGGCGGTCACCGAATTCCCGGTAATAATATGCTGAGTACACTTTGGGCAGTGAAGAATCTTCCAACATCTCCATAATCTCATTCTGAGCGGATTTCTCCTCTATGCTTCCCTGATCAGTAGTTTCATATTTTCGAATCAATACATGAAACCTAATAGCTGGATTCGAGCTTGAGTCAATTGCACTTTCAATTTCAGCAGCGATATTTACATAGCTTTCATCGATGGCGAAAAAGAATGGTTTCAGTATCGGAATGTCAGGGTAGTTCTTTATGATATTATCAATAACTCGAATATTGTAGAGGTTCCGTGCATGCAGTAGAGCAAAAAACACCAACACTGGATTACTCGTGACACTGCAGACCCTTTCTCCAATTATATTCGAGAAATCCCAGTAGTCGGTGGCTGCATTCATAGCAGCTTCCATCTCATTTCTGCTAGCCTCATCAATGAGAGGGAAGTCCTTCGTAATCGTTCCTAGTGATTTCATTGCTCCATGCAAATCAGTTACGTAGTTAACATCCCAATGAAAATCTTTTGGATGTCAAGGGTTGTCGGCATCCTTAAATTAGGCTTGACCATTGTTAAGTCAGCTAAGCTAATTTAGCAGATGAGGAGAAGGAGAATATGGATATCGATGTCGCGAAACTTAGAGCAGAGTTTGATGCGCCTCATCATCTAATTCAAGCATCAGATGGAAAAATCCTGTTCCTACGTAGTTGGGAACCCGCAGCACCGTCAAAAAACGCAATCATTATCTTTCATGGAATAACCGCATATAGTGGACCCTACAATGCATTAGGAAGCCCTCTTTCCGATGCGGGTTTTTCAGTATATGGCTTAGATCTACGAGGACACGGACTTTCAGATGGGGCCAGAGGTGATTGCCCAAGCAAGACAAGACTTCTGAATGACATTTGCGAGACCATCAGTTTTGTCAAAAGCCAAGGATTCTCAGGAGTCATTCTTCTGGGGAGTAGTTTGGGTAACCTCGTGGCATTTGAGGCTCTACATAATTGTAGAGAGCATGTTTCTGGTTTGATTCTTATGAGCGTAGGACGGTCGATTCAACCCGGTGCATTCCCCAAAATGACGACCGGAGAGAAACTAAGAACTCTGGGGAAGATGATTTTCTCTCCCAAACGCCCGGTTATTGAGTATAGGCGCGAGGGAATAAGAGGTACAGACGATCCGCTAATGACTTTCAAATACACCCCTCGGTTCCTGAGAATTCTAAATGTACAAAGATTCATGGACAAGTATCATTTCCCTGAGAAGCTGGATTTCCCAGTTGCCGTTGTTATAGGTGAAAATGATGAGATTTTCTCAATCGACGCAGCGCGCGCCTTCTTTGATGAGGTTCCAAGTGAGAACAAGGACTTTCTTGTAATTCCTGGAGCAAAGCATGCTTATACTCACGATCATTCCTCAGCTCAGCTAATTGACTGGCTAAAGAAGAACTTCGATTGATTTGTTGGAGGTCAAATGAGAGCTGCTATTGTTTGCTATTCGCGAATCTATCACGCAGCTCTCGTTTGAGTATCTTACCTGATATGCTACGGGGAAACTCATCGAGAACGAGAATATGGTGAACTCGCTGAAATTTCGCTCCTACTCTTTCATTGACCCAGACCTTGAGTTCCTCTGAGGTTATTGTTGCTGTATCTTGGAGTGCTACAGCTGCAACCGAGGCTTCGCCCCATTTTTCATCCGGAACTCCAAAGACTGCAACCTCCTTCACTGAGGGATGTTGTGCTACAACCTCTTCAATATCCTTCGGATAGACATTCACTCCACCTGAGATTATCATGTCTTTCTTTCGGTCCACCAAATAGAGAAATCCATCTTGATCTACGTAGCCCAAATCACCAGAATGTAGCCACCCATCCTTCATGGCTTCCGCAGTTAATTCAGGGCGTTTGTAGTATTCCGTCATTAATGTGGGTCCTTTTCCCACTATTTCCCCAATCTCGCCAATGGGTACCTCTTCGTCATTTTCATTCACAATTCGCATTTGGTAGAATTGGGGAGGAATACCTACAGACTGCGGCTTGTCAGCATAATGTGACCTATCCAAAATCGTTAGGAACCCTTCTGTTAATCCATATAGCTCGTAGAATCGATTTGGGAGGAGCTGATTGAGCTTTTCTTTGACCTCCATATGTAATGGAGCACCAACAGAGCAGATCATTTCTAATGACTCCAAAGCCTCGACCGAGAAATTCGGGGCATTCAGAATTGCAATTAACTGTGAAGGAACCATAATCACATGGGTTGCCTTTTCTCTTTGGACTGTTTCGATGAATTCTTGTGCATCAAACTTGAGCTTCAAAACATATGTTGCTCCAAGAAACATGGCAGGCATCAAGGTAACGAAGGCTCCATTAAACACAATAGAGCCACAATGAATGATTATGCTTTCAGGAGTCATTCTAAAGCTTGAAGCAAAGAGTGTGGCATAGAACGACCTGACATAATGTGAGAGGACAATACCCTTTGGCAGGCCAGTCGTTCCACTGCTATAGATGATATTATAGGGGTCGTTTTCGTCTATGTCAGCCTCTTCAGGTTCCTTGTCGCTTGCTTCTGCCTTGAGCAGATGATAATCATGGTAATCTGAATCTGAGGGACTATCTATCAGAATGTACCCGCTTGGATCAACATTTGTCAATTCGAGTTTAATCTCTTCCAAGATACTCATAAACTGGGAGTTCGTTACAACTACCTTGGCATTCGAATCGTTGATGAGGGATTTTAGTCCACGGCTCAAAAGAAGCGTACTCAATGGTACTGCTACTGCCCCAAGTTTAGCTGTGGCCCAGTATAGCTCAAGCAATTCCAAGCAATTCGGTAGGACCATCGCAATCTTGTCCCCCTTGTCGACTCCTAATTCGCGTAGCATATTGGCCGCGCGATTGACATTAACGTTGAATTCCTGAAATGTAAGTCGCGCATCCTCAACTACTACTCCATGATGATTAGGACGATACTGGGAATTCCTTGTCAATAGCATACCAATATTGACTGGATGAAATTCCGGGTATTGTGGCATGAGCATTCACCTCTTACGAAATGGTTTGTACACTCTCCGTGATGAAATAGTTTTCGAGATGCATGGAATAGGTGGCGGACTACATGAACTGCTGCATCATCTGGTCTATGAAGCTGTCAATGTTTTCTTTGTTGACGTTGGTTTCGAGCATGATCTGGCTAACTCGGGTTCTCCGTGGAGCATCATGCAAGTCCTCTAGGCTTGTGAAGGCTCCAAGTCGTCGACCAAACCGATACAACATCTGTTCTTTTTCGTCCAAGTCAAGGAATTGCTGCAGGATCGATAGCAAATCCGTCTTCGCCTCAGGGAGTTGCCCTTTGAGGTCGGCAAACAGATTCAGAATATGGTCACTTACAAGGTAGCTTGAGATGCCAGCTAGGTACTGAATGAATGTGTGAAGCTCCCGAGCAACGTCGATATCATTGCATTTGTCAAACTGATTCGAAATCATGATTTCATAAAGCGGGGCTCGGACAGGAAAGGCAAGCGGACGCAGTCGAATGAATTCCGGATTAATCTGGTTCAACGCATCAGCAGACTCAATGGCATGTTCATTCGAAAGATTTCTGCCTCCAAGTCCAGGCATGTAGTACTCCGAAAGCTCCATTCCAGCTTCTTTCACCTTGAGTCCGGCCTTTATGTGAATTGCTTTTGATGCGCCTTTCCTCATCATCCTGAGCACATTGTCAGAACCAGATTCAAGTCCAACATGAATTCGTGTAAGTCCGGATTCTCTCAGAGTAGTCAGATCTTCTACATTCATCTTGTTCAATGTTGAGGAACGAGAGTAGGACGTGATTCTCTCTATGTTGGGGAAACTTGCCACTAGGTGATTGAGTATCTTTGCTAGTTTCTCTGCTCCTATTACCAGCGAATCCGCATCTTGAAGAAACACTGACTTCATTCCATTGCTTATCCAATGCATCGCTGCATTGTAGGCAAGTGGTTCATCGATAGCGACTCCAGTTCTTGGATTCTGAAGGAAATCCGTGTATTCACGAATGTGATCAATGTCGCGCAAGATGTGATCAAGCTCGCGTACTGAGAATTCAGCATCCTTGTATACGGGGCAGAATTTGCATCGGTTCCACTCACAATTGCGAGTCACTCTAAGAAGGAGGCTTGGAGCTTCACTTGGAGGTCTTATAGGACCCATTTCGTACCTATAGTCCGTCATGTATTCCAGCTCCTCCTCCAGAAAGAACCCCCACTCTCAAGAGATGGGGGCTCCTAGCGTTTCCGCTATTTCCTGATGATCTACGACTCTTTTTTCACTTCTGTACTTATCCAATATAGGAAGTATATTGCAATGGGAATACCGGCAATCAGCAAGACCCAGAAGACCGCAGCCAGCCATGAAAACACCCAGTCATTCAGTGTCCATGAATTGAAGGCAAGGTCCCAGCGTCCATCTATCCAGACTATTATCAGCCATGCAATCGCAATGAAAAAGCCAATGGCGTCACCCTCTTCACGTGTACCACGCTTGGGCTTTTCTTTCCGTTCTTCTTCTGGCAGGTTCATGTACCATTTGAAGATGATCACTAAAACAATCACAAGAACCCAACTTCCCACTAGAAGAAGTTCCCAGAATATCAAATGCAAGAAGAATGTGATAAGATAGCCAACTGAGAATTCTCCAAGAACCGATGGCACAAGTCCTGATGCTTGCGCAGTGTCAATGAACCAAAGGAGCACAAGAACTGCAGCAACAATAGCTGCGATAGCAAAAACAGCAAGTACTATCGCCATTTTCCAGTGTCTTTTCAGAAATCTCTTCTGTTCTTCATCAAGAAACTCATCGCTTTCATTCATCATTCCAAACTCCGTGGGTTATTCACGGGAGTTAGGTATGTCGCCGTATATATCTTCATCCCATCGTTTTCCTAATGTTTCAATCACCATGTCCAAATCCAGAGTTCCATTCTACTTTCATATTACCAAGCACTGCAGAAATATCGACCAGATTTATTATGACGTAATGCTACATTTCCGATTTTAGGGGTTAAGCAAAGTGGAAGATACAGCTGACTTCGATGAGCGTTTGCCTGTAAAGTCGAAAGTAGCCTTTGGTCTATCTCAGGCTTCCATAAATGTCCTTCAAGTGATAGCGCTTGGATCTGCAATCACCTTCTACTATAATGTTAAGCTTGGTCTGAGTGAAGAGTGGATTTCTGTTGCTTGGCTCTTGTTTGCTTTTTGGAACGCCATTAATGACCCACTCTTTGGAATCCTCCAAGAAAGGATTGATACAGACAGCGGCAGACGCATCCCCGTCCTCCGCTACGGTGCGCCGCTTTATACACTTACATTCATTCTCTGCTGGTTTCCCTTCATGGGAAATACGCAGATAGCTCTCTTCTGGAACATGTTGCTAGTCCTCTTCCTATTTGATTCAATGTTCACTATGGTTGGATTGATACAGACTGCCTTGCCAGCTGAAATGTGCATTACACAGGAAGCCAGGGCCAATCTCAGTCTGTATAACATGGTCGTAGGGGCAGTAGGCGGATTGGTTGCCATGATTCTTCCACTGATACTTCTGACCGATGAAACCACAACCGAACTCAATCCACTCTTCAGAC
>JBHLND010000147.1:0-6808 GCA_048937485.1 Promethearchaeota archaeon | reverse complement strand
ACTGGTGAGCAAGATCCGCTGATGATAGAAGCAATCGAGAAGGAAATTCAAGCAACTGCAGCTGCAATAGACCGACTCCGCGGATAGATCTGGATATGTGCTGCATGTTACTGGCCTGAGGTGCTGTGAATGGCGGCCGGGAACATGAAATCGAGCCGTCCTACCAAGATTAGATCCTACTTGGTGATGAAAGCTGAGGCCAAAGCAGCCTTAGAATTTGCTGAGGCCTGGTGGTCGGAAAAGGAAATTCCCACCTATGTTAGAATCAAGCAGCTTGATATAGAGCAAATTGAGGAGTTTGCTGAGGTCTATAATCGGTGTTTCATGACCTCACCCGATCCATTCTGTTTCCTAACAGTTGAACAAGCCGAGCAGCTAGACAATGAGGGCATATTCGTTGCAGAATTATGGGGTGATATTGCTGGTTTCATTGCATGCTTTGTTGAAAAGAAGCCAGATTCAATCTATGGCGAAATTACGGGGATTGGTGTTCTCCCGGCTAGAAGAAGAAAGGGCGTGGCAACCGCATTAATTCAGAAGGCAACAGAGTATTTTTTGGCGGCGGGTGTCGAGGAAATATATTGTGAGGTCTACGAAGAAAACACTCCATCTCAGATGCTAATTATGGCCTATGGATTTCGAGAAGTGGGTCGTCGAGATATTCCAATTGAGTCGTCACCCGATGATCCAGACCTTGATCTGCCAGGCGGAAAAATCATGAGACGTCTTGGTCTTCGTCCAAGACCTGGCTGCAAAGACTGCCGAGACATCTAAAATGGGGTCAAGTATTAATAGGTCACTTTCTTGTTCCAAAACTGAAGACACACAAAGCCCGAGGTGTCGAGAGCTGATAAACGCGGGAGGTAACTATGAGTGATGCGATATGATGTCATAGTAGTTGGAGCTGGCCCCGCTGGAGCAATTGCCGCACATGACTGTGCAAGAGCTGGCTTGAATACGCTTCTGCTTGAGAAATACGAGCTACCCAGGCATAAGCCATGTGGGGGAGCTGTTATGTATAGAGGTCTCCACATTCTACAGGGGTGTCTTCCGAAGCGAATAGTGGAACAGAAGATCCACGGGCTGCGTTTCATACTTCCCAATGGGGAGAAAGCAGAATTCGTTTCTGATAAGCTAATTGGCATCACTGTGTTTAGGAATCGCTTCGACGAATTCTTGGCAAGAAGAGCTGAGTCAGCAGGGGCTGAACTTATAGAAAAAGCACAGGTAACCAACGCATCAGTTGATGACGCGCGAGCTACAGTAAGAACCAAGGATGGGCGGGAGTTTGAAGCGGAAGTCGTCATTGGTGCAGACGGTGTCAACTCCGTCGTGGCAAAATCACTTGGTCTACGTCCGAAACGAAAAAACTTGAATCGTGTTGGCCTTGGAATGGAATCTGATTTCTTTGTGGGAGAAGAGGGGGTGTTGAAAGCAACAAGAGGTGACCCTTCAATCCTTGAGATATCACCAGTTGAGGGGCGCGTATCATACGGCTGGGTGTTTCCTAAACGGGAAAATCTCGCAATTGGCATAGCCGGCGCCGCAGCACATATGTATCCATTGCGTCCCGCTTTCGAGCAGTTCTACAAAAAGATGGCAGAACGACTTGACGTTGACTTGGCACCTACAAGGATCTGGACTTATTTCCTAGGTGCCGATGGAATCACCAGCCAAAATATTAGAAGACGCGCTCTTCTGATTGGTGATGCTGCTGGATTTGTTGATCCTATGATGGGAGAAGGCATTGCCTATGCGATGAAGTCTGGTGTATATGCCGCTCAGGTAATTACAGGTGCATTTGAACTCGACAGATTTGACAGGGAGTTCCTTGAAACCTATCAGCAACTATGCGTTAAGGAGTTCGGCAGCAACTTCCAAATGGCGGAGTGGGCTGGTCTCAGAGGAACTTCCTTTGCTGAGATGGTTCTTTCAAAAGCTAGTAGCTATCCTTTGTCGTCCACTATTATGGCGATGGTTGCACGAGGGGAGATTGGCTATTCCGATATTCCCTACGTTATCATGAAGTCGATTCCACGAGAACTGCCAAGAATGGTTCGCCACATAGTGATGTCGAGAATAGGCAATTCAGCACAAAAGGTTCATAGGGTTGGTTCTTAGGGCAACTTTGGAGTCGAATCACGTGCGGACTTACTTCCTAATGCTTCTGCTACTATTAGCGCCTCTTCATACACAAACAGCTCTTCAATACAGTTACACGCCTGCTTTCAATGGAGCAAATGCATTTTCCTATCTTACTCAGCAATGTGACTTTGGTCCAAGACCTCCGGGATCTGAGAATCTTTCTTTGTGCAGGGAGTATATAGTTGACACCTTGGAGTCTTTCGGGTGGACTGTCACACTGCAGAATTTCACTTACGATGAAGTAGACTGCACAAATGTTATCGCCCGTTTTGGCTCTGGGAATAACGAATCAGTAATCCTTGGTTCTCACTATGACACGCGCCCGCGCGCTACGGCGGACCCTGACCCTCAAAATCATAATAGACCTGTACTTGGAGCAAATGACGGAGCAAGTAGTACGGCAGCTCTGCTGGAGCTCGCTCGCATCCTGCCTAATGATGCCCGTTCCATTGTTGAGCTTGTGTTTTTTGATGCTGAAGATTCCGGCGGAATTGATGTTCGTGGCACCGGTTTTAGTTGGGACTATATTGTTGGCTCCAACTACTACGTTGACCAATTATCGGAGCCACGAATCGAATCCATCAGATCAATGATATTGCTTGATATGATTGGTGACGAGAATCTTCGGCTCCTGCGGGAAACAAGTTCCACTGATTCTCTTCAGGATGACATTTGGAATATTGCTGGTCAGCTAGGCCATGGCGACATATTCCTAGATAGTCCCGGAGGTTCCGTAATAGATGACCACCGTCCTTTCCTGAGTGTAGACATCCCATCTCTAGATATGATTCATCATGCTCCATTTCCATCCACATGGCATACGGTTGAAGATATTCCTGAAAGATGCAGTGCAAGTAGCTTGGAGGTTGTTGGTGGGGTTGTTGAGGTTTTCCTAGTAACTCAAGTGGATTCAACAGATGCCTTCGTGCCTGACACACCTCTCCTGCTCTATGCTGTGCTGCTGAGTATCCCAATAGCTGTGTTCACTGTGTTTCTAGTACGGTCCAAGAGATTCTGAAATCTTACACACTTTTAACAGGAATACTCGTAGTGTACGATTGGCAACGTTCCTTATGGTGAGTAGTCTTGACCATGCAAATCCATTACCGGCCAACCGGCGCTGCACCCACTCCACTGACTTCACTATCAATGGATCCTAGAGGGCGGACTATTGCTTGTGGTACAATGAGTTCCGAAGTTCTTCTATTGGAAGCATCAACTGGGACACCAAAACGAGCCCTAAAGGGCCACAAGGCAATGGTATCATCTGTGGCCTTTGCAGAGGGAGGTAAAGCCATCTTCTCAACAAGCTGGGATTGCACCACTCGCCGGTGGACTGCACGAGGTGCTGATAAAAATGCTCCGGAGATGAAGCACAAGGCTGAGGTGAAGATAGTTACCATTGACGAGAACTCTGCACGAGGTGCAGCTGGTGCCCGTAATGGGGTTGTTAAGATATTCACAGCAAATTCCTTGCGATGTCTTCGCAATCTACAAGCTCACCGAAATGATATTTCTGGGCTAGCTTTTGTTTGTGAGGGATCCAGACTTGTGACTGCATCTTGGGACGGAGAATGCAAACTTTGGGATCTTAGCACCTTTGATCCGATTCGCACTATTTCAAAACAGAGCGAACGAATCCGATCTATGGCTGTTGCGCCGGATGATTCTCGTCTGTTTCTCGGACTTCACAATGGAACTATCCTCTCCCTTGATTTGGAGAACCCTCGTGATATTGTCGAATTTAAAGGCCACACAGATGTTGTGACCACACTGTCTCTGGATGCATCAGGCAAAAGACTGGCATCTGGGAGTTGGGATCGAACTCTAAGAATATGGACAGTAAAATCTGGAAAGGAACAGAAGAAGAAGAACCTCCTGACGGGCGTTTCTGGTGTTGTTTGGCATCCTAAAAGCAATCAATTGCTCTCAACAGACTTCTCAGGGACTGTATTGTCCTGGAAACTGGAATGACACTGAGAAGTATTCGCTTCTGCCTTTAGCATTGAACGTCAATATCCACATACCCCTGCTTGTTCCAAGTTATCCGCACTCTTCTGTATAGTGTGGGGTTTCTTGTTAGAGCGGCCAAATCGTCAGCATTCTGATTTCTACTGTGTTTATCAAAAGGAATCGGGATTTCCTCAGATACAGTATGCAAAATCAGGGTCTTTTCATTTAGAACGACTAATGGGTAACTTAGTATCATTCTGCCATGCTTAAAGAAGGGAGTCTTGTTTCGCATTGTGCGAATCGTTCTAGCCAACCTTCGATGTCTTCCTATCTCAGCACGCGCCGTTTTGACAACATCAGCTAGGTATTCGGGACGTTTGTCGAATCGTTCAGCAAACGCATCGCCCAGCAACTCAATTGCTCTCTTAGCCTTCGTTATGTGTTTCTGCAGTATAGACTTGATAATGAAATTGGTGGAATTGGCATATCTTTCTAGCTCATCCTCTAGAAGAATCTGCTTTTCCCTTGTCAATGCCACACTGGTTAGTCTAAGAATCCTAGTATCCATATCAGACATCTGGTTCCACAAGTTAACCTGCTGTCTGGTTTGCCCTAATCAATTTACCCGCAGAAATGGCTATAGGCGCTGCGCAATGAATTTGGCTTCGCCCACACCTCTTAAGACACCCTTTACAGTGAACTCGAAGCCTCCGAATTGAACCAATATAGTTTCATAGTATACAGGCTCGCTCTCTTTCAGTTCTTGAATGAAATTTGTCTGATCAACATCGAACTTGCCTGAAAGTGCAATTAACACTCTCCCTAGGTTGTCAACAGTTCGACGCATCTCCAAGACCGCGAGTTCATAGTCACCTGATAACGTGCAGTTCCTAGCCCCATGATACTCTCTCTGTACTCGCGTTAGCAATTCGGTGACGTACTCGTCAGCTGTACCGTCGCCAACGCGGCTCATTGCAATATCAATCCACTGCTCAATCTCACCAAGTATCTCCATCAGGTCGTCTTCTTCTAGACCCCTAAGCTTGAATGTGCGAATGAAGAGCTGGTATGCCAGAGGGTCCAATAGCCGTATCTCAGTAAGAATCTCTGATGGCTTCATTATGGAGAAATAGTTGTTCTTCATGACGATGACTCTGCCCAAATCAAAAAGTCCCGTACGAAGGTCATGTATTGCACTAATAGTGTCCTCTGCTTCTGCATTTCTCAATGCTGATTCAAGGGAGAGTTCTGCACGTTCCTTGACAATATCGATTGCTTTGTCAGACCAAGCAAAATTAGCAGCTTGCTTCTGCCATTCCTTTAGAGATCCATCTTCGTCATAAACTACCTGAGCATTTCGTAGCAAGGCAACTACTTCAGCAATTTGGGAAGCATCCTCTATTTTACCATCCAGTACATCTTCAATCATCTTCGGGGTTTTAAATAGCATATCAACTCGAACCTGCATATGCTCGGAGAGAAGCTGGACAGGCGCCTCAGTATTACTCCAAACCACACACAAATCAAGGTCTGATGTTGCAGTTACAGTCCCCCTCACAAATGACCCATAAGCAAAAATGCCCTTTACCTTGTCGTGCGTCTTCCATTCGTTTACCGTGTCCTTTAGGGCAGTATTGAATCGTGATTTCAAATCAAACATCCGGTTATCGCCTCCCTCAGCGATCTATCTCACAGAATGGCCTGAATCTCCCTTTGACGCTCTTTGTCAATAAAGCTATCTAGTGCAACCGTCTGCCGAGGGAAATAATAGGTGCGTATACTTCCAAGCTAACGTGGTAACCATCTATGACGCGTGGCGATGGAAGAAACAATGATGAACTAAGGCCCGTTGAGATTCTACGTGATTATCTCAAATTTCCAGAGGGTTCGGTTTTGATAAGTACTGGTGACACCAGAGTAATCTGCACAGCCACAGTAGAAGAGGGAGTTCCAGGATGGCTTAATAATCAGAACAAAGGCTGGGTCACTGCTGAATATGCCATGCTTCCTCGAGCAACAGAAGACCGAACAGGTCGTAAACCAAGTGGTCGAGGTGCAGAAATCCAACGGCTAATTGGCAGGTCTCTTAGAGCCGCTGTCGATCTTGGCGGACTTGGCGATAACACCATTCGGATTGACTGTGATGTGATTCAGGCTGACGGCGGCACAAGAACAGCTTCAATTACAGGAGCTTTTGTGGCTCTATACGATGCAATGCAGTACATGATCGATATGGACATGATTTCCAAGCCTCCTATCCTTGGAAATGTTGCTGCCGTGAGTGTTGGTGTTGTCGATGGAGAGGCGCTACTTGACCTCTGCTATCTTGAAGATGTTGCTGCAGATGTTGACATGAATATAGTTATGATAGAGGGCAAATTCGTTGAGGTTCAAGGCACGGCAGAAGGTGCTGCCTTTGACCGCGGAAAGCTCAATGAACTGCTTGACTTGGCATCAAAGGGAATTGGCAATCTGATTGAAGAGCAAAAAAAGTCGCTCGGAATTCAGTTCTGATGTGAAATTCTCGTTCAAGACCTGCATTTGGCGGAAGCTTTATTTTGGATTGACGATGAACTACTAGGTGCTCTTGTATTGAGTAGAGAGAGTATTGTTCGGCGGCTATAGAAGGTCGCTGTGAAGCTGCTCTGGTGAATCTCGACACAAGGAAAGCTTTAAATCGCTGGCCCAAGAGGTCGGCGGAGCGCACACC
>JBHLND010000146.1:0-6831 GCA_048937485.1 Promethearchaeota archaeon | reverse complement strand
TGTCCTCTGCTCAAAGGGATAATCGGTCCTTAGAGGTTCTGCAAGAACCATTCTTACCTTCACACCTCTGTTGGCCGCATCACCCAGAGCTCCGTGAATTGAGTTGCCTAGAAGCGCCATACTTGGAGCAACCAGTAGAACTCGTTCAGTCGCTTTTGATATCATTCCAAGCATTTTGGTTTCGACATCCACTCTACCGCTGATTGTGAAGATCAAGGTAGGTATTGCCGTTTCGCGCTTACTTTGACTCTGTATGACTTCTAGGTCAACCACAGCTTGCTCGACCTTTGATGAAAGCAGGTCTTGCATATGAGAGAGGGGTGCAAACTCGTAGGTCTTAGGGCGACCTTCGTGCGCAATCACTAGCCCCTTTGACACAAGCCCGTCAAGAACTGTGTACAGGTTTGCATGATGAATTCCGGTGGCTGATGAGAGATCCGAAACTGTACTAGACTCAATTTGATTCAATGCTATGATAACTGAGGTTTCGTGGACACCGAATCCGAGCTCTCGTAGTAATGCATTTGCACGGGATTCAGCATCTTCCAGCCTCTCCTCATTTGCCAACGTCATTTCTGAGAAATTATGTGCAATTACTACTATTTTAAGCCTTTCCCAATGGCGAAACCTGTGAGGACCTCCTTGACGATATCCCTCACTGCAATTGCGCCAGCTCCAGTCTTGTCTGTAAGTGGATTATACTCCACAATGTCTGCAAACTGAACCTTTCCCAGTTCAAAGCATTTCCGCAGGAGAGAGGCCAATCCCAATAGCATTTGACCGCCTGATTCAGGATGGCTTGAGGCTGCAAAAACTGAGGGGTCTAGAATGTCAACGTCTACCGAAACATAGAGCATATCTACCTCTGATTCAACTTCTGAAAGGCGCTTCAAGAAGTCATCAGAAGTCAAGGCTCCTGTAGGCTTGGAGGCCCAAAGCGCTTCTCGTTGTTCTGGCAATGCGGATCTCAAATCAAAGGCAACAATATCGTCAATTGACACTATTTTCTCATCTACGAGTCTACGTAGTGCAGTGGCATGAGACAAGGAATGGCCCCCATAATCCTCGTAGTAGTCTGCGTGCGAATCAAAATAGATGAGACCATAGCGTCCCGGTCGGCCTCGTTTCGTGCCTTTCAGTAGTGGGTAAGTAATGAAGTGATCTCCCCCAAGAAAGAACAGATAGGTGCCGTGTTTGGAGAGCTTTGCAGCTGCTTCACTGATGTCAATCTTTGCATTTTCAGGAAGTTGTCCAATAACCTCTAGGTCCCCGATGTCCTCTATAGTTATTGACTTCGCCAGCGATGGTAAACCTGGGCTACTACCTGCAATATTCAGCGGATAGCTGTGCGATCGCTCCCCATCAGTAGCATTCCGAATTGCATCTGGGCCAAATCTACATCCAGGCATGTATGATGAGGTCATATCGTAGGGAACTCCAAGGATTCCAACATCCGGAATAGCATCTGCCTCAGGAATTGCAAAGAACTCCCTTGGAAGACGCAAATAACCGTTGAGTTCCTCTCGAAGCTTCATCTTTGCCACGAGAAACCTCTCTAGTTGACTCATAGATAAAGATGCTTGGTTAACGAATCAGAGGAGAAAAAGAAAGGAATAAGACCCTCGGCAGAAGCCGAGAGTCATTCTGAGTTACATCTGGTAGAAATCGCCGCCAGATCCTTTGCCCTTCACGAGCACGTAGATCTGCCAGACGCCACCTATTGCTACAAGGCCTATGACCAGTCCCGTGAATGGCATTCCATCCATGATACTCTGATACAGCAGCCCACCGATATCTGCATTCACAACAAAGCCAATATCAACGGTATCTTTCATGAATGTGTGACCAGAGAAGTCATAGGATAATTCTGCACCTGGAAACGCATACCGACCTTCATTCACAAAAGTGACCGAGTATGTGATAGTTTCAGAGGCACCGGGAGCAAGTGATATCCAGCCATCCGATGTATCACCGGTAAGTGCCACAGCAGGATAGTATGTGGCAAAACCGACATCGGTTAGACTAACATTCTCAATTGTATCGGTTCCTTCGTTTGTTACTGTCACGACAACTTCAGCAGTCCCTCCAACCATAACAGATTCCGGAGTAAAGGTCCTGGTGATTGTCACCAGTGGCGGGAGGTCATCAGCATTGAAGTTCACAATGTAGTCAGCAACATCACCAATTCCAGTTGAGTTCCAGAATATGATGTTGGTTTCATTCGTGTCATGGTACGTAAGATTCTGTGCTTCCATATTGGGGGTGTAGGAAGTGACATTCAAATTGGGAGGCAAGTTTGCTATAACAAGCGAAAAACCAGAATCCAATGGAGAAACGGTACTAGTGGATCCCAGCAAATCTGCAAAGATGTTCAATGAGGTATCATCATTGGATAGCACTTGGTCACCAATGTAGCCAACACCTGCAAGAGCCAAAGGTCCGGAGAAAGTTATATTCTCTAGACTGAACTGAGAAGCAACAATCTCAGCGGCAACAGCAAAGTCAGGTGGTGTCATGCCTCCTGTAAAGTCCTCAATAAGTCCCAGAAGAGCCTCCATATCTGGTACTGCAATCAAACCAGCAGCTGCTGCACGAGCGCCAGAGAAAACTGCTTCATCAATTGCACCTACGAATCCTGATTCGTCCATTACGTCCATAACAAGTCCAATCGTATCCGCATTTAGTACTTGATTTATGTAGACGTCAATTGCAGTGAATGGGAGGGTAATTCCAAACTCGCCCAGCAGAGATTCATCAATCCGAATGCTAAACAAATCTTGGAAGGAGAAACCAAATGTGCCAGCCAAATGGGTCTTTATCTGAGTCATCTTTGTGGTCACTGCTTCGGCAGTCTGATCGAGAAAGACATTGATCATTAGGCTGAACTCAGTGCCTATCATGTCAAAAATTGTGTTGATATCAAAACCACCATCCTGAAGGGGAATGAATCCGCCTCCACCTTCCGGAGAAGTCATATCGCCAAGCAGCTCAAAGAGATACTCAAGCATTTCTCCGTATGTAGCTACTAATGCCATCGCAATGCAGCCTTCATACATTGGTTCTGTTAGACCCAGGCTATCCGAAGGTATGCCTAATTGTCCGTAGATAACTGCAGGTTCTCCTTGATCATTGATATTTGCAAAAACCAGCTCTGCTCCATCTTCGAGAATTTTGTTAATCAAATCCTCAATCTGGAAATCTTGCTGAGCCGCAATGTGCCCCCGGTCCAATGTTGCAGCCGCAACTGCCGGGGCAAACATTAGAAAGCCCACTACAAATAGGGCAAACGCGTGCTTTGTTTCTATTCTCATTTCTGAATCACTCCTTTGGCCTAATCATGGCCCCAACTATGCCAGCAACACATACGGTCACCACTGGAACAAGTAGCCATATGATTAACGGCGTAATCATGACCATGGGATTAATCATGCCACCGCCCATACCTGCTATCAAGGGCAGTAAATCACCTATCACCGATTGAACCAATGGGATTCCAAGCAAATCAATAATGGAACTGCCTGGGGGCAATGGTGGAAAGGTACCTAGATTAAAACCAGATTGTACCATCTGCCAGAGACTGAAACCAGCAATCCCAAGGCAGCAAATCCATGTAAAAAGACCAACTGCAAAGCCGCCTTTTTTCGTTCCAGCTATTATTCCACCAACAAAGCCGCCAATAGCCCAAATCGCAAACATGGTCATGTTGACAAGTGGACTAACCAGTAGTGCGTTGACCATTACAAGCGTTGGGCGTGTATAGTTTCCAAGTTGAGGAGCCAACCATTGGATCAATGTATTGTAGCCTTCGGGTAGCAGAAACCATCCGCCTGCAAGTACAATGCCGAGCGCGGCTAGCCATCCAAAGTACTTAGATCCGAATTCGCTAATCGTTCTAAACCTCCTGCTCAAACAGGTTCATTGTACATATGTCAAGTTCCAAACTTATTATGTCTATGGTAAACGAATCCAAACAAAAAATGGGGCGCACTGTGCAAAAATCGCCGGCAGAAAGAAATAACAGTCGCGAGTATGCAAGAAGAGCCTGTAGTGGGGGTCTTCACATTGCCCAATAGCGCTTTGGGTTTGTGTGATGGACGACACAAGCAAGTAGATAGTGAGACGAGTGATATGGAATCTGACGAACAGCAACGCTCCATGTATGAACTGCTCCAATTGATGTCATCCTTCAATGAAACCAGAAGAGCAATACTTCTGGCGTTGTCGCATATCTATCCTAGGAGTGTGAGTGGAGTACAGCTGAGCCGTCTCATAGGATACAGTGGAAAATCACGAAGTCTGTACAGAGGTGTGCTCTCGCATCTACAGGAGGACAAGATGATCCTGATTGACGAACTTACACCGAAGCTCTACGCAATTAGGATCAATAGCGAGCATCCCTTGCTAGGTGTGCTTGTGAACATGTGTAGAACCTATGGAGAGGAAACAAAGAAGATTTACCTGAAGGCACTGGAGGAAGATTGATGGACCAGCTATTGAATAGGGCCAAGGCACTCTATAGGGATAGGGAGAAAATTGCTTTCTCAACGCTGCTCATAGTCTTCACCGTAACAGTCTGGGTACTATACTCCCCTGGCATTTTTCCCCTTTTCGTTGAACCCCCTGACTGGATCCCATGGGGATGGACAGAAGGATTGGAAGTGGTCGTATCCATCAACACGTTTGTGTTTATTGGAGCAATTGCGCTGATGGTCATTGCCTATAGCCTCTGGGCCTGGGCGTTTCTGCCCAATCCGGCTGTAATCTATACGATGGGCGTTCTTCAAGGCATCCTTGGCCCAAATGTCAAGATCAAGCAGGCAGTTGGCAAGCGATTTCGAGTGTTCTTGGACAACAATATGCATATGGACATCAAATGCAGAATCAAGGAACAAGGTTCAGGCGACTGGTTTGTTTATAGGCTAAGCTCTTCACCTCTAAAGGGTGAAAACTTGGAGAATATCGCACTAAGACATGGAATGCGCCTGGCAAAGGATCGCTTCATGACCTGGGTCGGTTGCGATGAACTCCATCATAGAACAATACTACTCGCAAAGGCAATGTCGATTGTGATGTGAGTGCAGTCAACAAAGCTATTTTTGGGCATTAAGAGTGATTCATATGGGTAATGCATGAATGGTAATGAGAATCAAACGAACTGTAGATATTGCCATGTCCAACTACGAGGGCATCATTGGTTCTTGTGTCTTTAGCTATGAGGGGAAGATTGCATATCAGACAGAAAACATGAAGCTTGATCCAACTGATTTGATTGCGATTTTTGAGGCTTGGAATGGACTGAGGAGCAATTTGGCCGTAAAACACATTCATTTCATGCCCGCTATGAGAGAAGACTCGGGATTTGTTGCTATCAATCCAGAGGGAGCAGTCGTATTGATAGTTGGTACAGGGAAAGGGGTATGGTTTGTTTCATGCTTTGCTCCAATGGATCATGACAAATCGGGAATACTTCGCGAGTGCATTCAGGCAGCCAAATTACTCGAAACATCCGTTTCAGTTCTGGATGTCTAATAAATTCATTCTGCTACAATCATGGCAGGCTGCTCAGCAATTGTCTGGGCAATCAATGAAAAGATGGCGCCTATCCAGCCAATCGACTGAGCTAGTTGAGCAGCTAATTCCATCACAAGGGTCCCTACCATCAATAACTGAATGAGACTCATGACAAGACCTGCAACGCCCATTACTATACAAAGCAGAACCACAATCCTACCGAGTTGGTAGCGGCGTGTAGTCAAAATCAAACCCCCGATGATCACACCAATACCTCCGATAAGGGTCAGTCTGGAAAGAATCCCCATAATGATATCAAAGGTAAGTGCGAAATCAGTTCCGAAAAGACTGCTTAAATGGGGATCAAGATCAGCGAGAGTGCCAATTGCTCCGCTCGCACCAGAGGATATCATTAGGATTCCTCCTAGCAGGCTTAACATCAACGGATTCTGATTGTGGATTCTCTTCAAGATCACCCATCGCCTGAATGATTCTGATTTAAAAGTAATCCTGTACGTAGCGCGCGCCAGAATAATGAATGGTTTATAGGAAAATGAAATGGTCGAGCGCTCCTTTGACCCAATGATGCATTTCCCTCAGTTTGAATAGCTATGCGGCCAAGTTTACGACGCCTTTTTTAGTGAGTGTTCATATTTGCTGCACGTCTAAACATCGAGCTTATGCGCTTGAGTTTGGTACACCGAACTAACATGTTAGGAGAGAAGAAAACAGATGAGCTATAATAGAGGAGTAATGGCTGTCGTCCTAATTGTTATCATAGGGATTGCAGGGCTTGGAATCTACCTCATTGCTTTCAACCCATTTGCCCCTACGACTACCACAACTACAACGACAACTACTACTACCACTACTACTACAGGCAATCCAAATCCGTATACAGCAGCATTTGTGTTCGGAGTAGGAGGCTTAGGTGATAAGTCCTTCAACGATGGTTGCTATAAAGGTGCACTCGATGCCGCTGCGGCGCTCGGAATTCAATTCACATACGTCCAGCCCACTGCAGTTGCAGAGTTTGAAGGGTTCTTGCGAGATTATTGCCAACATCCGGGTTATGACGATCCCTATGATATAATCATTGGGATTGGCTTTGAGATATCATTTGCTTTGATGGATGTAGCCGAGGACTATCCAAACCAGAAGTTTGCCATTGTCGACATGTGGATTAATTCAACTACATATCCCAACGTGGCCTCCTTGCTTTTCCAGGAGGAACAGGGATCTTGCCTTGTTGGAGCTATGGCGGGATTGACAACGACACAAGACAAGTTAGGATTTGTAGGCGGGTATGACGATCCGCTC
>JBHLND010000145.1:0-6972 GCA_048937485.1 Promethearchaeota archaeon | reverse complement strand
TGTTTCATTGCAGTTCACAATTATCTCAACCCATCAGACGAATTTTCAGATTACCTCAGTCGGTGGCATTCCACCAGAGATTGGACTCTATGAGAGCTATGAAGTTGATATGCACTATGAACTTCAAACTGGACCTGGAATTGAGAGTGCAGAAATCAGTATGACTTATGTTGGTCCAGCAGGAGGCCTATCACTTCAATCAACCACAGATGACACCTTGGGAGATTACTCAGCGTTCATCGTTGCTACTGAGTCTGGAACCTATACTGTCACATTCACAGCTTCTAGGGACTATCATTACAATGGAACTGATTCATTCACCCTAATCGTAGGTGAGATCGATACAGATCTGACTGTGGCAAATGGAACGGCAGGCTTCGTTAGTTTCGGACGGAGTTACAGACTAGTGGTCTACTACACTAACAGCACAGGATTCGGCTTGGATTCAGCAACAGTGGAGATAGCTAACGTTGCACCTGCAGCGGGGATTAGCTTTGGAACTGTGACAGATGAGGGCAATGGGTACTACTCAGTAGTAGTAACTCCGGCCAGCGCAAGCACCTGGTCCATCTTGATTAAGGGCAATCTCACGAATCATGTGACTCAATTCACAACCTTCACTTTGACTGTTAACGAAGTCCCAACAATTTTGACTGCAGGCGCTTCGGGAGCTACAGTAACAATTGGTGATAGTCACATCATACAGCTTCTATTCCAGGACGATGACTCCAATGGATTGGAGGGGGCCACAATCACAGCCCTGAATCCGCCACCAGAGATATCGGTAGGGGCAGTCGTCGGATTGCCTGGTGGCTACTACAATGTAGACGTCACAGCTCTCGCGGCTGGGACCTATCAGATAGCCTTCAGAGCAAGCTTGGCAAATCATCTAAACTCAACCGTAGGCTTTACTTTGGTTGTGAATGGATACGGTTCGGAGCTGATATGCTTAAACGGTACCGCAGATTTTGCCCTTTATGGAGACACGTACAAGCTTGTTCTGAGGTACTCTAATACAACAGGATTCGGCCTCACGGGCGCTTTTGTTGGTGTCGTCAACGTTATCCCTAGCGTAGGACTAGGATATGGGCCTTCAACCGATGAAAGCAGTGGGTATTACTCTATTCTCTTGGACTCAACCTCTGCAGGGATTTTTACAATACTTGTAAGAGCGAATTTGACCGATTATGCGATTCAATTTGTGACATTCAGTCTCACTGTTCGTGAAACCCCAACTGTATTGACCTTGGACCACTATGACGCAGAAATCGCAGGCGATCAGACTCATACAGTTCTGCTATTCTTTGAAGACGAAAATTCCATCCCTCTTGAGGGAGCGACGATTGACGTCTTGAATCCTCCTGCAAGCTTGACCATCTATCCCTTTGTTGAGGTAGGAGTAGGATATTACAACGTCACCATAGAGCCATC
Source organism: Promethearchaeota archaeon (assembly GCA_048937485.1). Classification (GTDB taxonomy): domain Archaea; phylum Asgardarchaeota; class Thorarchaeia; order Thorarchaeales; family Thorarchaeaceae; genus SMTZ1-83. The sequence goes on along the minus strand of JBHLND010000145.1, from coordinate 5,541 downwards.
TGAGATTGGAACGTTCTTGATTGCATTTCGTGCGTCCTTGGTGAATCATCAGAGCTCTACAGTGGGATTCACTCTGATAGTTGTACCAGCGCCAACAACACTAATTCTGCTGGATGGCCTCACTTCAGATACCTCTCAGTATTCGGAGAGTTACGTTCTTTCTATGATTTACTTTAGAACAGATACAGCAGAGAACATCACTGGAGCTCAATTCACGGTTACACATGCACCAGATGAGGGATTAAGCTGGGCGGTTTCGCGAACTGGAGACCTCTATTCTCTAACAATACTCGCAGACACAATCGGTACGTGGAAACTCTTCATAACTGCAAACAGGACTGCTCATGCCAGTGCCTTTGCCGAGTTCACACTGAGGGTTATTCCGATTGCGTCATCAATCAATGAGTTCACTCTGCTTGAAGCCTTGGTCTTTGACCGGAGTTACGAGCTTGAATTTGATTACCTAATGTCTAATGGAACAGGCATAAGCAGCGCAAATGTGACCGCTTCGGGGTCAGGTGCGGCGTGGATAGTATTAGTCGAAGTTTCTCCCGGGCTCTATAGAGCTACACTTACGCCGGGGGATGTGGGAGAGTATGAGATAGTACTTACTTTCACTCGGGATGGATTCCAGACAAAAACATCCTCCTTCGCCTTTACTGTAATTCCAGTGGTCATTCAAGTAGTTGATGTGCAGGGACTTAGTGGAATTGAAGGACAAATGACCACAATCAGTCTGCGCCTCACTCGTGCAGACACTGGAAATCCTGTTTCAGGTGCCGCTGTTCAATTCCAGTTTGTCACAGAAACAGGGCCAGGGACATTGCATACAATGGAAGAGGGACCCGATGGAATCTACAGTGCAGCAATAATGATGCCCAGTGCCGTTGAAACGACGCACCTTAGAGTTTATGTCAGCCTTGAGAATTATGCTCTTGAAACGGACTATTTTGAGGTCTTGATGTCACCCGCAATAAGTGATACGGCTGCACTTACAAGAATGGTGCAGAATTACTTCCCATTCATCGTGCTTCTTGTTGTAGGTATTGTAAGTTTCGCTGGAAGAAAGGCCTATACAAAACGGATGAAACTCAGAAACATAGAGGCTATGACCATCAAGCGCCGGTTTGACGATGTCAAAAGCCTCCTAGGGGTAATAGTTCTTCATAAGAACACAGGCATTCCGATTTACTCCAAGATGATGAAGGGTGGTTTTGATGAAACTCTGGTATCCGGATTTGTCAGTGCTATCAGTACCTTCCGGTCGGAATTCAAGGTCGACCAAGAGAACTGGAGAGTCACACCAATCTCTGATATCATAAGGACAGTTGCCACGGATAATCTGATTTGCGCCTTTATTTCATATGCCCCGCCATCAAAGGGTCAGGAATTGAGGATGATAGAATTTGCGGAAGCGGTTGGATTCGTGTTTGACACTATGTATACTGAAGCCCCCTCAAGAGCTCTAGAAGATGGTACAATAGCGCAATTTGATGCGTTCTTTGATGACATAATGGATGGTCGTTTTCTGCGCGAGTATACTGTTCCGGAGGTCAAGTCATTCCCAAGAAAAACCAAGTGTATTGAGGAACGCATCCATCGTATTGATGACGAGGATGGATTTGATCTGGATGAGCTCGCCACAGAGATGACATCTTGTGGTCTTGAAGAGGCGAGGGTATACAAAATAATCATGGACGCAATTGAGATGGGAAATCTAGCCTTAGCCAATATTAGAGGTTCCAAGGCAAAGATCGAAGAACCCAGGGAAGATGTGTCAGTGATGTTATTGCCAGATGTAGAGTCTGAACCAGATGTGCTAGAGCCTCCTTCAGAGTCTGATGTGACTAAGGATGAAACAAGAAAAGAGATCTCTGACGAGGATAGGTTCTTGGAAGATGTTGAGGCGCTTCTCTCTGAGGATTCACAGGAAATAGATGATGAATAGCCGTCCAGAGAACTGATTGCTCTGTGCTCAAGATGCATTCTTAAAAGAAAGCGGACTCCCCTCATCTTCATGCAGGGGAGAGTTCCATGGAATTCTTTATTCAATCCCAATCCTTGCGGCAAATTTGACAAGGAGAAAGACCACAAATGCGATGATGATGAATGTAATCAGTTCTCCAATGAAGTGCCCATATAGGAATGGACCCCAGCTAAGCTCTTGCCAAGCGATATCGGGAATGAATATTGTGATCAAGGGCATGATTAGGTCTGCTACAAGAGCCTGAACTAGCAAGCCCAAGTATATACCCAATATGAAAGCAACCGCAAGTCCCAGAACCTTATACTTCGAGAGGAACGTAACAAACTCGTTGATGAATCCCTCAGGAGGGGGAGGGGGAGGTCCTGGAGTCAGTAGTTTTCGTATCTCCTTTAATTCTTCCAGTATTTGTTCATCCGTGGACATTGCATCACCTCAGATTTGCTGGTTATCTCATAGTGCTGTGCTTTCATTTATACGTGGCGAGTGCCATGGGATTCAATGCTGTTGTGGCAAATATGTGGTTCTACATCTTTCTCATAGGTTTCGTACTGGCAGTTCCAATCCACTTCCTCTCCGTCGAACACAATCGGCTTGAAACAAAATACGGATCCGAGAGGGGCAAGAGAATTGGAGAGGTTTTGGGAATGATATCCGGTTGGGGGTTCTTTGGCTTTTGGATTGGAATGTGGTTGGCTCCACAACCGCGATTTACTCTTCCATTGCTTCAGGAGGTCCTGTTGGTAATACCGGTTTTTGAGACAGCTGCATTCACAATTCCGTTGGTGCACCTTGTGCTCTCGATAGGGTTTGCTTTGCCAGGTGCGTGGCTCGGAATAGAAGGTGTTAGGAAAACTGGACTCAAGGCCGCAGAAACACATCGAACTGACAAGATTGTGACCAATGGCGTGTACTCGTTGGTTCGTCATCCGCAATACCTTGGAGGCGTTCTTTCACATGCCGGTATCGTTCTCTTCTTGTCAGCTTGGTATGCTCTGCTATCAACACCCCTGGTGCTACTTCTCAACTTCCTTATCTCATGGAAAGAGGAAATCGAGCTTGCTAGGGAGTTTGGTGAGGAATACTCGAGCTATCAGAAAGCGACTCCCATGCTTTTACCCAGGCTAACGCGGCCTAGGAACGACGGAGAATCCGCTCAAGTATAGGTCTATGCTCTAATGGGAGCTCCACAGAAAGGACAAAATCGATCTGCTTCTTTTAGAGCAAATCCACAGTACGGGCAAGCTCTTATTGTCTTCTCTGCTGGCGTCTCCTTCACAGGGGATGGTACCTTGGTTCCTGTGGAAGGATCAAACCAAATGGCTGACTCTCCGCTTCGCTTCTGGTCAACTATGTAGCGCCTCACTCTTTCTTCCGACATTCCAGTTTTGTCAGCGATATCCTGTACAGATTCAATGTCTTTCTTGTGCATGTAGTCTCTCACCTGAGCACTAGCCTTTGACCGACTTGAAAAACTGGAAAAGAACAGGATTATGAGCACCAAAATGGGTATAGCCATCCAGACAACACCAGTGAATAGCCATACAGCTCCAAGAATGAATATCGGAATCAGTAAACCAAAATCGGTTCCTTGCTGCTTCTGTTTTCTGCGATCGTAGATTGGCTTTGCACCATACGGAGTGCCCTCAGGCATGTACCCTGAGGTGTAAGTCCCACGTTCAGGTGCTTTCCAGTAATCAATCTCTTCTTCTCTTCGTCGAATAAGAGCATCTTCTCTAACATTTCCGCAAAGAACGCATAGTAGTATTAGAATTGGGAAGAACACCCAACCTACTCCAGTAATCATGTAAATCACAAAAAGCACGCCTATCGGTATCACAAGACCCCATTGATCATCTGAATCCTGATTTTTCGACATTCTTGATTATCCTCTTCAGTTCTGTCTATTCGTCGTGCGTATTGCTTTGCTTATTGATGTTTTGAAGGGTCATTTAGGGTTTCGAGTAATTACCTTTGCGGGAAGAATATCGATTAGTACCGGATGACTATTTAGAAGCATATGCCCTATAATAGAGCAGCCTAACGGGTGCAAGAATAATGTGGGAGTCTGAGGACTGGTTAGCGAACGCTAGGGATTTGGTGCAGTGGGTTAATGAGCTTGAGAGCGGCCCAGTGCTGCTGTTAATCAGACATTCTCAGAGACTTGAGCCAGATGAGCTGGATAGAATACTGAAGGAGCCGCTCACACCTTTGGGTATTGAAATGGCAAAGGAGTTTGGGAGAAGACTTCGGTGTGATCGGATCATCTCCATTTGGCATAGTCATCACACTCGAACAAGAGAAACTGCTGAGGCAATCGCAAGAGGTTTTGGGGATCTTGGCAATTCGGCACAAATAGAGAGGCCGAGTCGAACGCTATTAGGTCCTGGTTGGGATGCGCCCAAGTATGTTGGGGTGGCACATCAAATGGGGATGGTGAATTTCTTTGACTCATGGGCCAAAGATAGAATTCCTATTGATATCATCGAACCTATTGGAGACTTCACACAAAGGCTTGTGAAAGCAACGATTGGAAGATTGATGAAGGCTCCAAAGGATAGCCTTCACATACATATTACACACGACCTTGTGGTCATGGCTGCAAGGAAAGTATTTCTTGACGTAGATACAAGGGATGACAATCCTGTGGCATATCTAGGCGGTTTTGGACTCACACCTTCAAGAGGCGGACTGATTGGGTTTCTTGATTATAATCAGGATTTTATTAGAATTGGACCCAGCTAATGAGTGCAAGAATGATTGCCATTAAGAGTAATGGAGTGCGTGTTTTGGTATGTATTTGTCATGCTCAACAATTGGAGGGCTGCGGTCAACTCATGATGATTACGTCTTTCTTGAGGACCAAATTCGAACCCTTGATCAGGTTCGAAACGCCGGATATGAGTATGTCGAGGTTTTCATGAATGAAAGAATTCCTGAAGTAGTGCAATCTGTGATTGACGCTATTGTAAGTCATTCTCTGAATCCCGTGTCAATTCACCTTCCCAAATTCCTTGTGATGTATGATAAGGATGACTTCAAAAGAACCATTGAGATAATCTTCTCTTTTGTGAGAAATCTAGGAGTGAAGACTGCGGTATTGCATCCACCAGTGAAGAGGGCTTCAGAGAGTCCTAACTGGACCAACAAACTGGAATCTCTACTGACAATGGGAGAGGAAACGGGATGCACAATAACTCTAGAAAATGTGCCGTATATCCAAAATGTTGATGATTACATCGTTGAGCATCTACGTATGTTTCGGGACCGAGGACTTGCAGCCACTCTGGACTTTGAGTACTTGCACATTAGCAAAACCAATCTATCAGAGTTGTTTGATTTGTTGGGAGAAAGCCTGCAGAATGTCCATTGTCGAGACAGTGACGGCAACCTAGTGGATGAGATGGGGAAACGTAAGTATCTGAATCCAGGATCTGGAAGCGTTGATTTTCGGACAAATCTTGAGGTACTGCGCGATGGTGGGTATCGAGGACCTCTTACTGTAGAGGTTTCATATAGAAAGGAAGAGAATATCTCAAGGGCTAAGCAATTCATGG
>JBHLND010000144.1:0-6983 GCA_048937485.1 Promethearchaeota archaeon | reverse complement strand
GTCCAGAGGGAAGAGTAGTGGATCGATGGGGAGCTTTCTGTTTCTATGATATTCTCATGGAATTGGAACTGGTCCCTCCATTCTGGGAATTGAGTAAGCAGTTTGGAGAAAAGTGACTGCAAGCTACTGCTTTCGAGTCCGTTCTCTTTCAGCAACCCAGCCCAAGAAGCAAGGCCAGCCCAGAATTCCATAACCTCCAAAATATGGAACCCCTGTTATCAGTTCAATAACCTCCATTGATAACAGTATGACACCGGCAAGGAGAAGACCAGTGAAGAGAATCTGTTTCCATTCTGGCATGGAAACTGCTGCTTTTGATTTGAATATAAGCTTCCAGACAACCGCAGGAAACTGCTGGAATCCAAAAAAGAAGGAATTGCGCAATTCTTCGGCTAAGCTGTTTGCAGGAGTATAAATCATACAGATTGAACGAACTCCCATGAACCTTACTCATGATTGCAGAAGCAAACGGTCTGCTGATTCTACTCTTAAACGAGCGAGTGAGAGAGCAGCTGAGGTTCTTTCCACAATCGAAGATGAGTTCGGCGAAGGAAAAGTATTGGACAGCGACCTCTGGCTATATGATGACTTCATCTTCTATACAATTCAAGCTAGGTACTCTGTTAAACCGGATGTTGTAGATGTTGAAGGTGTTGAATTCAAAGAACAGCAGAAGAGTAACCGTTCATTTGGCACTCTTGTGTTTGAGATTGATATAGAATCGTCCGAATCAGAAGACTCAACCTGGCAAAACTGAGGTTTTGCGTGTTTGCATTTCAAGCAGCGGGAATGTTAATCATGATGATTTCGAGAAGCTGGTTAGAAGTATTCTGATACCCATGTAGGGTTTTGGAGGGAATCCTTACAATGGTGCCAGGTCCCACTATGTGGGTTTCATTTTCCAGATAGATTTCTCCATTTCCATTTACAACATAGAATACATGATGGTACTCGTCTTCATGCATGTGGAATTTCCCGCCAGGTGAAACATGGGTTAAAGTGACCTTGACCCCAGTAACATCCTTTGGAATAAGGGACATACCTGATACTCCACTAGTTACAGACTTTCGTATAGGTACAAATTCATGTTCCTCAGAGGGTATAACTTCCTTTTTCATCATCTCTGGCAAATCCCCGAATTATCCTCTTCACTGTTTTAGCTTCTTTCCAATGGAAAAAGCCTTGGCAACTTCTTCTCCCAAGGTCCAATATTGATTGGCGGGATTCGTGAAAATCAATTGATTGACCTTCTTCTGATCCAGAACTCCATCCGTCAAATATTGCTCTTCTGTATAGACATGCTGGACTGCACCCAAAACGAACGCGCGTTCGGCAATATTCAGGATATCGTGCAGTGTCAATTCGATGCATAGAGGGCAGTCTGTAATCATTGGTGCGTTCCCGAGTTCCCCATAGAACACCTCAAACACCTCAGATTTGTCAGTATCATTTCCGGATACAATGCCGACGTAATCAGCCTCAGTAACGAGATTGGGACCAGGGAAACTCACACCAAAGGCACCATTCTCTCTGATTCCTTTGAGTGTGTATCTTCCCTCTCTGGTTGAGAATCCCCATAGGTGAGGTGTGAACGCAATTCTAGTTATCCATGCGATATTCATGAAGTTTGGTCGTCCATTAACCAGAGCACCTACTAGGGCAACGGGTTTCGGGAAAGGACAAGTTCCTTGACTAATCTCAACCTTTGTCATTGTCCTCAACTCGGAACACTTGCATTGCAAGCCACATTAAAGGAAATCGATTAGACTAATCATCATCAGGAACAACTGGCACCTCGATGATTACATGATTGATTCCTTCACTTTCCAGCTTTTCCTCAAGCAAGTGCTGATTACGGTATAGTGAGAGTTCGTAGGCAATGTAAACAATCGAAATTGGTGCCATAGCAATAAGAGGCGCGAGGAATATGACCAAAATAGGAATAATGTAAAACCAGAAAGCAAGGCCAGCTGGAATGGCTTGAAACCATTCGATCAGGTCAGTAAGGATAACCGAGTAAGCTATCAAAGCTGAGATTCCTGCGAATCCATTGAGCAAAGAAAGATGCCAGTTGCCGACACCTTCAATGTCGACAGTCAATCTTGTTCCAGCGACTATCCTTTCACAAATTACGCCTTCGTCCTCAAGTAGCCATGCAGGAAGAAATAGCAGCGCCATCACACCAGTAAGCAAGATTAGAATGAAGAATACGGGCATAGTAATAATCAGAATCTGAGCCGCGGAGGGAGCAAGGGTGTCAAAACTCTCAGTCACGAATAGAAAATCAGCTATCGTTGAAGCATCAGACAGAGTATATGATATGCCCATCGCGGCCAGAGAAGGAGGAATCAAACGTTTTAGCTTGGGCTCTTTTCTTGGGTCTGGACCAAGGTTTTGTAGATGATATTTGTAGCTTCCACGGGTTGCGGAACGATGTAGCTTCACGAGCCCAATTGATAACGATGACCCCCTAGTATATACTAGCCCTCCAACAATGGCTGCAAATGCATAGACCCAGAGAAGATCAATCAGGATATTACCTGGAAGAAACCTGTAGAGACCTAGTGATGTGTTAAACGGAAATACTTCGGTGAAACTAAATAGAACGGCTATGAGTAGAATCGATGCTACAAAGATGTGAAGTGGGATGAAGAACCGCCATGGAATTCTGGGGGTGCCTGGTTTTATTTGGTCAAAGAATTCGTCTGTCATGGCACCTGTGGATATTAGTTACGAGCATTTAGTAATTCCCTGTATCTAGATTGGCACCACACCACAAGCTCATTCAGTCAAAAATGCGCACTGCCCGCAATTTATTAGATATTGACTCTAGCAATGCTTAGTCAATTCTATATTAGAAAGAGGAGTGGTAAATTCATGACAAGTGTGTGCGTGATTGGAATCTATGTTGATGATATTGAGAAGGCCGTGGAGTTCTATTGCGAGAAGCTTGGGTTCAAGGAAGTACAAAGATACGATAATGATTGCATTGTTCGTCTTGAGAATGAAGGACCACCTGTGATTCTGGAGAAAGTAGACGAACCAAGCAGTGCAAAATTCCCTGGCCATTCACAGATTGTCCTAGGCATTGAAACGGATGACATTGATGCAAAATACCAGGAGTTGAAAGCGAAAGGAGTTGAGTTTGCTCAGGACGAACCAGAAGTCTTTGTGGCCGGGCGTTTTGCTGCTATGAGGGACCCAGCAGGCAATTATCTGGAATTAATTCAGTTCAGAGAGGGATGAAATCAATCGCCATTCGATATACGGTTCATTGTCCTTCTGGCGACACCGATAGCTGCACATCCTAGATGATATAGGGAATTGTCGGAACATCGATTCCTAGCAAACGGTAATAGACAGTAATTTGTCCCCGATGATGAATGGAGTGCTCAATCATCTCAAGGAGAAGTTCAGCAACAGTAGCTGATCGGTTGAATATTTCAATTGTCTTTGAAAGGTCGAGTGAGTGCATTTGATCTGTATACCTGCGTACTTTGTCCAAGACCTCCCCTGTTAGCTTCTTGATGGCGTCTGCTGAGTTATACTCATCAAGAGAATATGACAATGGAGCCCACTCCTCCGTCGCAAGTCCAGTCATGTAGAACTCAGCAGATCTTATCATATGAAGAATCACTTCACCGAGGAGCCTCCCCTCTTCGAAGGGTTTCCTCATGAGTACCTCATCATTAAGTGCATCAATTAACGGGAGGGTTTCGTTTAGATGGCGGTAGACAGCATTTCTTAGGAACTCGTACAGCATTGCTAATCAAACTTAATGGGACACAATGGCACAGAAAAACTAGCCTGTAGGCAATTATCGGACATGCATCAATCCTTTAAGCTTGTAAATAGAATAAGCAGTATAATCAATCTAGCCAAGAGATGTGGTTGTCGTGCAAAAGGCACGAAGAAATCCAAAATATGTTGGATTGGCTCTAATTCTACTCCTAGTCCTAACATTCATCCCTTTGATGCTCTACCTCCGGTCAATCTATTTTCCTGAAGAAGGGGTTCTTCGCTTGCCTCCGCCAGATACTGTTGGTAGCATGCCGATTAGCGCAGCTATGAGAAACCCCGGATTTTCAGACGTTTTAACTGATTATTCGATGAGAATTACGGAGATTTCTCAGCTGCTTTGGGCTGTACAAGGAGTTACGCATGATGGAGTTTTCAGAGCAATTCCGTCAGCTGGAGGAACGTATCCACTTGAGATATTTCTAGTCCAAGCAAGCGATTCGGAGCTAGCCGAAGGGTATTATCACTATAGTCCTGCTGGGCATCTGCTTCTCGGAAATCATACTGCTGTTGATGGTGATACAGTCATCGCTTCATTCGAGGGGGATGATAGAAGAGCAATTTCGAATGTATCGTCGGTGTTCTTCATCTTGGCTGAGTACTCGAGAACCACTGACCGTTATGGCGACAGGGGGCTTCAGTATGTTCACCTTGAAGTAGGGCATGCAATTCAGAATTTCTTACTTCAGTTGGCATCATTGGGGTTGAAGACACGTCCAATTACAGATTTTGTAGTCGAATCAATCAGAACTCTGCTGAACACATCATACATACCTCTTGTGGCTCTACCCGTAGGACTTGGTAGCGGCGGCTCTCAAGAACCACAAGCCTCAACTACAGCTGAGAATGAGCCCACAGTTGAGCATACTATTCTCAGACGCAAATCTACACGCGACTACCTGAACGGTTCAATTCCGTTTGCAGTACTATCAGACATTTTGAACGATAGCAGATCAATAACGTATCTCAATAGCAATAGTTCTCTTCTTGATATACGAATAGTAGCTGGGCAGGTTGACGGACTTACAGCAGGAATCTATCGTTACTGGCCACTGAATGATTCCTTAACTCAGACAGCACTTGGCGACTTGAGAGAGGAATTGAAATACGCAGGCCTAAATCAACCATGGATTGAGGCAGCACAGCTCGATTTGGTTATCTCAGTGGATAGAAACTGGGCTGAAGAAAGTGCAGACACTAGCTTTGCACACCAAATGCTCATGATTAGTGTTGGAATGCTGGCTCAAAATATCTGCTTGAAGTGTGTTGCATATGGTCTAGGTATGGTGACTGTAGGCGCAATGTATGAGGGAACTGTTGGAACAGTTGTCGATTTGCCGAACAATTTCAAGCCAATTTATATCATGCCAATTGGTCTGACACCTGATTTCCATGGTTGAAAGGGAGAATTGATGAATAGACATCAATTCTCTTGGTTTCACTTGCCTGCGCTTCCCTTCATTCGCCTCACAACAATGACAATAACAATAGCCGCGGAAGCAACACCTATTGATAATGCTAGAACCTCAATTGGAAGCGGGGTTTCAGGTTCTGTAGTGCTGGTAGTAGTTGTTGAGGATGTCGCTGGCGTGGTAGTTGTGGTGGTGGTCGTCGTTGTAGTTGTGATAGGAGGGATATAGGTCGTGCGTCTAAATACGCCGGAGCCAAATGTGCCGAAGTAGAGATACCTTCCATCAGCTGATTGCACCATCGGATTGGCAACATTGTTCCCGCTTGATCCTGCACGAAGATTTGGCAAACCATCGTTCCATGGCTCCCAGAAGTCTCCTCCATTATAGCTGATGAAGACACCTTCTCGTTCCGTTGCCAGATAGATTTTGTCAGGGTTGTGCTTGTCAACTATAATCTTGTAAAACTCTTGTGTTGTGTTCAGACCAGATATGATCTGGAACCAGGTTGCTCCCGCATCGATGCTTTTCATCACTGTTCCTCTGAAGTCGGCAACACCTACGCCTTCATTCTCACCATTTTTGGAACAGGCATACATGATAGAGGGATTTCGAGAATCAAAGTCAATTGAGAAGACCCACTGCTCTGGAGGCATTCCTTCCTCTATCTTCTCCCAGGTCGCACCATAATCCATTGATTTGGATACTCCATTGTATGTTCCAGCATAGATGATTTCAGGTCCTTGGGGGTGATGGACCAAGGCAAAGACTCCGTCATTTGTGAACCCGGTATTGCTCTCAAACCAAGTATCTCCACCATCTATGCTCTTGTAGATGCCAGCTGGGAATACACCCATGTAGATGATCTTAGGGTCTGTAGGATGAAATAGCAATGAGGAGTATTGGTACGACGGTCGGTCGTTCCAGATAGGCCATACATTGCCGAGATTAGAGAATGGTGGGAGTTGCAGCCACTTGTCCAATGCGGGATTGAAGACATGCATGCCATAGCCCAGTGTGCCACATAATAGACCTCCGCCTGCAGTGATTTCGAATGAGCGCACCTGCAGTGATAATAGACCTTGGCTGAAGTTGGTCCATGTAGCACCTCCATCCTCCGAGATGAACATGCCTTCCTCTGTGGCAACATACACCGTGTAGGGCGGATTTGGGTTCACATGTACCTGATAGATATGTTTGCCCCTCATCGCCATTCCTTCTCCGTCTGCGTGGACATTATGGTCCATCGCGTCATGAGACTTCAGTATACCTCCGCCCCAGGTGCCAAGCCAGATGTTGCTGGTGTCACTGAGATTCAGAGTAAACGCATAGTATCCCTGTCTCAGTGGATCTACTGGGACAATGCTAGGAGTCTGGAAGTTCTTGTCGTAGAACGTCGCTCCTCCATCGTCAGAGCGGAACAAGCCTCCGGGATAGGCACTAACATAGATGCGGTTGGAGTAATTGGGATCGATGACAATCTGCATACTGTAGACCTGTGGTATTGGCTTGTTGCTTCGATTAGGTTGCCATGTGACAGAGTAATCAGCTGCATTAATGTCGCCAGAATAGACCCCATAACCTTGGGTTCCGACGTAGATAGTATCACCTTGAATGTCCAACGAAGTCAATCCTGTCGTATCCAAACCTGTGAGATAATTAGTCCATGTCCCTCCAGCGTCCTCAGAAAAGAATAGTCCATCACCGTGAGCGACAGCATAGAGGATTGAAGTGTTCCCAGGATAGAGTCGTACAGCCCGACACTTGCCAGTCGTA
>JBHLND010000143.1:0-6989 GCA_048937485.1 Promethearchaeota archaeon | reverse complement strand
CCTGAAGATGCACCTCTTGGGAGATATACTGCGATCATTTCTGAAGCAGGGGGAGCATGGTCTGTACAGATTTCGATTGTCCTCGAGTGGGCGGAATTTACAATCTTGGGTTTGGATGTACTGAATATTGGCCAATTGGAAGTGTGTGCCACAGACCTGTCAGTCCACAATCCGCTGGATTCTCCTGCAGGCGGAATTGTCACCGTGTATATTGGCGAAGCACTTGTCCATCGAGAGGAGAAAGTGTGGGACCCACTAATATCAAGCCAGACGGTGGAGTTTCTTAGTATTTATCCTCCTGCAGGTGTACAGGAGCTAACGGTGACTCTTCATAATCCTGGTGCAGAGCATAACATCGCATCGCTCTCAGCAATTGTGAGCTATGACATTCACTGGACATTCATAGCTCTACTCACGATAATTCCGTTCCTAGGAGTAACGGCATTTTCCACTTCATTCTATGCAAGAAATGCAAACAGGAAGGTTTCAAACCTTAGGTCTGCATATGAGAATGAGTATTCAGACCAACTAGAGGATGCACTTGACTTTTACCTGAAACAAGCAATGATGAGTGCTTCAACAAGAGTAGTATCTAAAATGGGCTTCTCTGAGATCGCTTTGACGAAACTAAATGACACGTTTGGATCAAGGGCTCATCCAGTCATTAGAACTAGAGCGGCCAAGCTTGAAGCATCAGGAGAACTCGATACCGCGGCCCGTGCTTATCGCATTTTAGGTGATGCATGGAAAGCACTAGCTTGTGAAGTACTTCGGGACTTGAAGAATGGTGCAGTTTCCGATGCCGCATCAGGATTCGAGGAGCTAGTATCAAATCACATGCAAGGGAATGCGATGGAAGTCGTAGAGTATCTGACAAGTGACTCTGGTAATGAAGTCGTCATGCAGTTCGTCAAGCATGGTGAAAATGCTGTACTGGCTCTAGCCGCTCAGATTGGCAGAGATTCAGAAAGTCAGTCTTCATCTGCAAGTCAGATCGTGACGCTTTCACAGAAATCCGGGAATCTTGGACTTGAGTTGAGCGTTAAAGTTGCACTTGGGCAAACTGAAGGTGTAATCAGGATGATTCTTGATGCAAAAGATGTGGATAGAATGATTGAACTAACTAATTCATTGAGCTATGATCAAAAAACTGCAGTGGCAGAAAGTGTCAGCAGAGAGCTCAAAGAAGAAGGAAATCCAGAAAGCATTGCATCATATCTTATTGGTCTGAGTCTGAAGCAATTCGATATTGTCAGAGCGGCGGGTCCACTCATTGAAGCCCTCCTTGCATCGCCAGGGAGTCGAAAACTGATTAATGCATTGAAATCCATATCAAAAGCAGTCGGGCCGAATGGAATTTCAGAAATTGACCAAGTCATTGATACAGCCAATCAGATCTCAAAAATAGCAAAGAAGAAGGGAGTTAAACCAAGTGATCTTGATACATTTGAGGTCTTGGAACTTCTCCCAACCATTCCTAATCAAGAAGCTATTCGTCCTCTTCTCGAAGCTGCGGAAGTTGGTTACTGGAAGGGAACATTGCCTGAGAACACGGAAATAGGCCTCCTCGCAGAGTTTACACAAAGACTTCGAGAAGCGATCCATGCAAATAGCCTTGATGTAGAGCATCTCCTGGCGCAACGTCTGATGAATCTAGAAGCGATTTTGCTGAATCGATTAAGAGAACAGGCTGTAAGCCAGCTGCAGTATGCCAGCATGAAGGGAATTGAAGACTTTGAACAGCAACAGTCAGCCAACGAGATTTGCAATCTGCTGGTCTCCAATCTATGTGTAAAGAATCCAGCAGCAGCAGCAAAGGTTCTGCAGACTATGTTGGATGGTCAACCCCCTGCAGAGCTGAGAGCATATGCTGAAAGAGGAACGTTGACGGCGAATCCGGAGGAAGTACTTCAAAAGACTCTGTCCCCAGCTGAGATGATGCAGCTTCTTCAACGGCATCGTGTTGTCCGAAGAAGATTTGATGGTACATATGTTCTGGAACAGGATCTAATTGGAGCAACGCGGGAGGTGATGGGCAGGGTTGCTGACCACTGGACACGAAAGGCTTCTGACATATGGAAGTCCGGTTTATTTGACTCCTTGAAGAGAATCACAATCCATTCGGTGAGCACAGGAATTCCTCCCAAGCAGAAGGAGCTAATTGCGTCATATGCAATAGCATCGATATGCAAACATGCATCAACCAATCCAATAGAAAATGCCGGAACCTACCTTAAGGAATTGATGGACTCCGGGCTATCTCTTGAGAGTGCAAAGGCGGCTGTTGAAAAATCAAGTATTCCTCAGAATGTTCAGAATAGAATTAAGGAATCCCTGAGTTAGAAAACACAGGGTTTGTGAAGAGCACACTGGCATCATGGATGAATTCCGCCTAGACCAACAGGTTTACGTGCCTGCATGATATTCCCTGCATGACGGATGATGACAGACTCCAAAAAATTGCTTCAGGATCTAATCGAGGACAATGTAAGTGCGACTGAGGTTATGAGCAATAGAACGGGCATACCAAGAGGTGAAGTAATTGCTGTTTTGGAGGAATTGCTGAATGAGGGGGTCATCAAAGGGCATCTAACAAGTGATGGCGAACGATTCTTCAGACACGACGCAAAGGTTTCAGAGAAGCCAGGCATACCAGGAAAACTAGATGAACCTGCTTTCATGTCATATGATACTCGAATGGCGAGGTTCGTTGCTTCAATTGGTCTCATTATTGTATTAATAGGATTGGCAATCGTGTCAATTGCAGCTGATTTTGTAATGCAAAATATTGCAGCGGCAATTTTGCTGGTCGGGACAGCTCTACTCCTGGGTGGCTGTTATCATATTGGCCGAAGAAAGGCCCCATGACATCTGTAAGAGTTAGCTACAATAGCACGCCTTAAGTAGGAGAGTTTTCGCCCGAACTATCAAGGCGAATCAGATGCAGGAGCTGTTGATAGAGATTCTATTCATTGCTGTTTTTGCGGTTGGGGTGGGAACCATAGCGTCCATGGTCGGGATTGGAGGAGGAATTCTGAACACACCCCTTCTTGTTATTGTCTTTGGACTTGCCACAGTCAACGCTAGATCTTCATCTCTTGTTGCAGCCCTCTTTGTGGCAATTTCGAGTAGCATAGCCTATTATAGACAAAACCCTCAACCAACGGTGTACAAGGCAGGCATTTTCCTAGCCATCACGACAATTCCTGGCTCATGGGTTGGCGGGTGGCTTGCTGTTACCATCTTTGAGAATTATGGAGATGTTGCACTTAGATGGGTCTTTGCAATCCTGCTCTTCCCAGTTGCCTTGAAGATGCTCTTCGCCAAGAAGAAGGGGAATGATGATTGGGTGTCAGAATTAGCTTCATTTGACTTTTCGAAGATACCTAGCAGAACACTTGGTTATGCGCTTGCAGGAGCCTTCTTAGGTGGAGTTGTAGCTAACTTACTGGGTCTCGGAGGAGGAGTAATCATTGTCCCAGTTCTGGCTGTGATTATGGGATTGCCAATGCACGCAGCTGTTGCGACCAGTATGTTCACAATGCTCTTCACAACTTTCGCTGGCACAGCTCAGAACATCCTTGCTGGTACAGTGGATCCCTATTACAGCCTAACCTTGGGCATTGGAATGATAATTGGAGCCCAGTTTGGGCCAAAACTGGCTAGCCGCGCAAATTCAGTTCAACTAAAGCAAATCTTTGGATTGATACTGGTCTATCCGCTTGTAAGAATGGTCAGAGCAGGACAGATCTTGTTTGACCCGATGGGAAACGATTACTTGATGGCTACATTAGGCGATGTCATAATCTGGCTAATCATAGTACTCCCAATCGGGTTAATCCGATTGTATCAAAAGCACCAACAATCACAGATTGGTACAATAGTAGCTGAGAATTGAGAATTCCAAGCTTAGAGAGGAATAGCCTAATTTTCACGGTCAAGTCCATACTCATCTTCAAAAATGATGTCTGCTGTACCTTCGAATTCAGACAGTTTGATGTCAGTTATTTCATTACCATTCTTGTCCACTGCACGCCATGTCGAACTGGAACTGACTCCATCAAAAGGCCATTGCTCCATCAGAACTCTACGTAGGACTTTCTCAGGTTCTGCCCGTATGAAATACTCCTCTCCATAGCCCTGGCTTTTTACAGCCCTTGCTACCTTTCCATCTGACCCCATAGTGATGCTTGTTGAAGGTCTAATCACATTCAGTTGACCGGACATGTAAATGAAACCAAGAATAAAGACTACAATGGCACCCCACAGCAATGGAGTCGATTGAGTGTGATGCAAAGGAAGAATACCGGTTTCACCAAAAGCACCCCAGAAATAAAGAAGAACTATCAAAAAAGGGAGTATGAAGAACAATGCGGAGAGCAATCCAATCTGCTTGTTCCTCAACTACCTTTCACTCCGAGATAATATCATTTTCGAAACCACTGCCTCACTAGTTGCAGCGATTTCTTGGTATATAGGCATTTGCAGCAGCCAGCAAATCTCACAAGGAGTTCGATTCTTTATATGGGAGTTTCTCAAAGTATCAAGTTTGAAGGAGAGAGTATTATGGCCAAGTACAATCTCAATGGAAAGGTCGCAATAATCACGGGAGCATCTGCTGGACTAGGCGAGCAGTTTGCTCATGGTTTTGCTGAATCTGGCTCTAATCTTGTTTTGGCTGCACGACGTATGAACTTGCTCGAAGAAGTAGCTGGTGAAGTTTCTGAGAAATATGGCGTCAAAGCGATCCCGTTCAAAGCAGACGTAGCAAGGGAGAAGGATGTTATTGCCCTTGTGAAATATGCTGTTGATGAGTCTGGAACTGTAGACATTCTCGTAAACAATGCAGGAATGTATATTGTGAAGCCCTTAATAGAACAGACCATCGAGGACTGGCACACTGTAATGGATGTCAACCTAACCTCTGCATTTGTGGCCGCACGTGAGGTGGCAAGGGTAATGATACCAAAAGAGAGTGGTTGTATCATTAACATTTCCTCAACCTTCGGGTTTGGTGGGACCACGTTTCCTGAAGTGAGCTATTATACATCAAAAGGAGGCATGATTGCCATGACAAAGGCGCTGGCAGTTGAGCTCGGGGTGCATAACATCCGTGTGAATGCAATAGCTCCCGGTTTCTTCCCGACAGCCCAGTCTGAGAGAGCAATCAAGGACAAGAGAATTCGAGAGTCCATGATTGAGCCCCGAACAGCGTTGCCAATGCTTGCTGAAAACGAATGGATTAGAGGTGCAGCTTGCTTTCTGGCAAGCGAAGACGCGAAGTACATTACTGGGCATACTCTTGCAGTAGATGGTGGATGGTTGGCATTTTAGACCTTTGGCATTTCCCTAGCTGTGGTCTTTGAATGTCTCTTTAGGGGTTATGTCAGCGCTCAAGATGACGTTTAGTACACCTACTCCAAGATGGATTCCAGCTCCAACAAGATACAGCCCCATAATTTATCGAGACCTATTATGGGGTCGAAATCAGCCAGATTTCATTAGCAAGGCCTGAAGTTGGAGAGCTGCGCCCGTATGCTAATTATGCTGCAATTCGCAGTCAGGATGCTCACTGTGGACTGGCTTGATATTGCCGCTGCAGCCAGGGTCAATGATGATTGCACTGCTGATTTACTTCATGGGAGTTGGACCCGAACGACAGGACTAGCTGCTCGTTATCATTCTCAGTTTTACACTACACATTCCATCTACATCAAACATCTCAGCATAATTTGGCACTTGTGACAATGCAGCCCTCAATAAACGACCTGCTTTGTCTGACATATATGCCTTGATTCTATTTTGCATTTCGTGGAAGTTCACCCACCAGTGGCATTCATCCCGGTCACAGTATTCTCTCGTTATTGGGCATTTTTCCAACAGACCTCACCATGAAGATGTCTTAGTCCTCATCAAATAGACCTTCTGCCCTATCGAATGACTTAAGTTAACAATAGAAAACTCAGTTCGATAAGGAGACGTTCAATTTTGACAGATGATGAAAAACTCACTCTCCGTGAGTTTCACAGAAAAATGGGCGCAAAGACCAATGGTGGCGTCTGGGGCGTCCTAGATAATGCGAATCCATCAGAAGCCGAACTGGAAGACGCACTTGAGATGGCGTACACATCACGCTATCACTGGAAACAGGTTGGCACATTGACCAATGATGTCAGAGCAATCTACATGATTTCTAGAGTATTCTCTCACATGAAGAAAGGAGAGTCTGCAGTCAATTATGCCAGCGTGATGCTAGACCTGGCCAAGAAGGCAGAGAGAGCAGACAAGGATAACTGGAAAGACTTTGATATGCCATTTGTCTATGAGGCGATGGCCAAAGCTCAAGCGGCTGCAGGTAATAAAGATGAATGCAAGAAATTTGCAAAAATGTCCCAAGATCTCATTGACAAATTGGCAGACAAACAAGACAGAGAGATTTGCCAAGGAGAGCTGGACAAGCTAGAATGTGATTGATTTTCGATCTAGAAATTCTGATGCCTAAATCCATTCTCATCCATTGAAATCGCAAACCCTCCAAGAAACGGTTCTCTATCCGAAGGCGTAAGGGGACGCTTAAGCATGATACGCTTGAGTGCCATCACTGCAAGATCGTGAGTAACGTGTACGTGAATAGCTGCCTGTTTCTCACTAGCTAGTCGTCCCAGAGTATCATCGACCAATCTGAATTCGTATTCAGCGAAATCCTCAATCATGCTACCGAAGTTCCCATCGGCCCAATTATTGACATAGTCAGCTATGTTCTTCCCATCTGGCTGA
Organism: Promethearchaeota archaeon; assembly: GCA_048937485.1. GTDB lineage: Archaea > Asgardarchaeota > Thorarchaeia > Thorarchaeales > Thorarchaeaceae > SMTZ1-83. Next base: position 212 of record JBHLND010000143.1, on the reverse strand, counting down.
AGATGCCCCCATACTTTATCGTCAGCTATAATGGGAGACACGAGTATAGCAAGCGGCTCAATCTCGATAACTTCACCCCCCTTCTCCTTGAATCCGTTCGAAATCTCGTCAGCTGTCTGATAGCATCTTGGTACAAAGCTGTAATAAACGCGCAGAGGTCGCTCCACAGGAAGCCTGCGACCAAGCTCAAAGGACATTCTTTTGCCGATCTC